>JAAEPA010000335.1 GCA_024222475.1 Gammaproteobacteria bacterium
GATGCCGCCGGAGCGTTTTATATCAACGGTAGGGCGGTAGTGAATTCCCAGCCTCAAACACTGGTGGCCGCCTTGAGTAAGGCGGCGGCTGAGCACCAGGATCCCTTGCTCACTATTCGTGCCGATGCACGTACTCCCCATCAGTCGGTGATCACGGCGATGGATTCCGCTGCAAGGGTTGGTTTGACCCGCATCTCTATCGCCACCACCAAGATGAACGATGTTTCACCAGCGTTCAGTCCGGCCCCTAATGGTTCGTGACGGATATATTTTTCTGCGATGACCGGCCTACAGGTCTACCGGCGCATATTGTCTTATGCCATCAAGTATTGGGGGTATCTGGTGCTTGCGGTGAGTGGCATGGTGCTATATGCACTGACGGATCCGGCCTTTGCCGCATTGATGAAACCCTTGCTTGACGGCAGTTTTGTCGAACGTGATCCCCAGGTCATCGCCTGGGCGCCCATCTGGCTGATTGGGCTGGTCATTCTGAAAGGGACCGGAGGGTTTCTATCGGCTTACTATATGGCCTATGTGGGTCGATTGGCGGTGAAACAAGTCAGACGTGAAATGTTTGATCAATTATTGCACTCACCAGTCTCATATTTTGATCGTAGCTCCAGCGGTCAGCTGATTTCCAAACTAACCTACAATGTCGAACAGATCGCCGATGCTTCCACCCAGGGTCTCACTACCCTGATTCGTGATACGCTGACGCTGATCGGGTTGTTGGGTTGGATGTTTTATCTCAATTGGATTATGACTCTTGCATTTCTGCTGATCACTCCAATTATCATCGGGTTTGTCTTCTATATTACCAAGACATTTCGCAGCGCCAGTAAGGGTATTCAGGAGTCCGTAGGGGACATCAGTCATGTTGCCGAAGAGATGATCGAGGCGCAGAGGGTAGTCAAGATTTTCGGGGGAGAGGCCAATGAAGGCCGGCGATTTGAGGTGGCCAATGAACGCAACCGCAGGATGATGATGCGCTGGGTGGCCGCCAAGGCGTCGAGTTCACCCTTCATCCAACTGATTCTCGGTATCGCCTTGGCGGGTATCGTGTATCTGGCCACTGTTGAGTCCATAGTCGAGCAGGTAACGGTTGGGACCTTTGTGTCGTTCATGATCGCGATGGTCATGTTGCTTACCCCGGCGCGTAATCTGACTAATCTCAATTCACTGCTGCAGCGGGGTATCGCTGCCGGTCAGAGCATTTTCGAGTTACTCGACAGTGTACGCGAGCCGGATCAGGGTACGCGAGCGTGTGAGTCGTGTACGGGAAAAATCGAGTTTCATGATGTGCATTTTCGCTATACCGGGAACAGAAGCGATGTCCTTAAAGAGATTTCATTCCTTGTGCGGCCGGGGGAGACCGTGGCTCTGGTGGGGCGATCGGGGAGTGGTAAGTCTACCTTGATCAATCTGTTGCCTAGATTCTATGATCCTCTCAAGGGGGGAATCCTGCTCGATGGGGTGGATATCCGGGAATATGGGCTCAAGAATTTGCGCCAACAGATGACCTATGTGGGACAGGACGTGGTCTTGTTCAATGACACCATTGCTAACAATATTGCCTATGGCCAGCAGGAAAAGGTGACGCCGGAGCGGATCTTGGAGGTGGCCCGTGCCGCTCACGCCACCGAGTTTATCGATCGGCTTCCTGAGGGTCTGAATACCCTCATCGGCGAGAATGGGGTACTGCTCTCAGGTGGTCAGCGTCAGCGCCTCGCGATTGCCCGCGCCTTGCTCAAAGATGTGCCTATTCTTGTTTTGGATGAGGCGACATCGTCCCTGGATACCGAGGCGGAGCGGGGAATTCAGGATGCATTGGAGCGTTTGGTTGAAAATCGCACCACCCTGGTGATTGCCCATCGGCTTTCCACGGTAGAGGCTGCCGATCGTATTTTGGTAATGGACGGTGGGCGGATAGCCGAGAGAGGAAATCATGCCGAATTGATGGCACAGGAGGGTATCTACGCCATGCTCTACCGTTTGCAATTACGGGATCCGGAAGCCTCTGGCCCTGTCGACGCCAACCCTGTCGGTGCTATCAAGCAGAATCTCCGCACGCTAGTCTAGTTAACCCGGATATTTCATAAATTGCACACGCCCTCGCTTGATCCTTGTTTTCACAAGGAATTTTGCTCAGTCAACCGTAATCGTGGATACGCCGCTCCTTCGCAAAATCCCTTGTGAAAACAAATCTCTACGCGATCATCGCGCATATTCATGAAATATCCGGGTTAAATCACTTTGCGTATCGAAGATCTCTGGTATGAAAAGAATATCGTCTCAATTCTGCTACTGCCGATAGCATGGCTGTTCGCGGTCGTGGTTCGATTGCGCAGGACATATTATCGAATTCGGAATCGTCGCCATACCTCCTTCCCCGTACCGGTCATCGTGGTCGGCAATATCACTGTCGGTGGAACGGGAAAAACGCCACTGGTGATCTGGTTGGCAAAATTTCTGAGAAATCAAGGATTAACCCCGGGGATTGTCAGCCGGGGATATGGAGGAAGGTCTGAATCCTGGCCACAGTTCGTCACCGACCGCAGCGATCCGGCAATGGTTGGTGATGAGCCGGTATTGATCGCCAGTCACAGCGCTTGCCCGGTAGTGGTTGCACCTCGGCGAGTGAAGGCGGCACTTTCTCTGCTCAGTAGATATCCCTGTGATGTGTTGATATCCGATGATGGATTGCAGCATTATGCCCTTTCACGTGATATTGAGGTCGCGGTGTTGGATGGGGAGCGTTGGCTAGGAAATGGCTATTGTCTGCCTGCCGGGCCGTTACGTGAACCGCCGGCTAGATTGAAGGAAGTAGATTTCGTGATCGTCAACGGCAAGGCCTCACCGGGTCATCATCGACGGGGCAATGAATTTGTCATGGAAATCGGCATCCACCGGGCGGTGAATCTGGTGAGCACAGGGCTTGTTCGAGACCTAGAGGGTTTCCGAGGTGAGTCTGTACATGCCCTTGCCGGTATCGGTAATCCCGAACGTTTTTTCAATATGCTCAGAGAGCGGGGTCTAGACATCATTTCGCACACCTTTGCCGATCATCATCACTATATCCCCGCGGATTTACAGTTCGCGGGAGAAGGGCCTGTGCTCATGACCGAAAAGGATGCGGTTAAATGTAAAGGGTTTGCTGGAACGAACTTCTGGTACCTGCCGGTAACCGCCCGGCCAGATCAGGATTTCGCGGACCAACTGATCGCCAGACTGAAACGGTAAATAGTGCTGGAAGATCTATGGCACCTAGCCCTTCACAGGTATAGAATTCATTGCTCTAATATTGCCATAACTAGGATGGAACAACATGAATAGAAAATTACTGGATATTCTCGTATGTCCGGTGACTAAAGGACCGCTGATCTATGATAAAAGGCACCATGAGCTGATTTCGAAGTCGGCGCGCCTGGCCTATCCAATTCGAGATGATATTCCAGTGATGCTGGAGGAAGAGGCTCGCGAATTGACCCAGGAGGAATACGAAAAACTCAAATAAAGGTCAGGATCTCGTCATCAGTGAATTTTAAGATTGTCATTCCAGCACGTTTCGCCTCCAGCAGGTTGCCGGGTAAACCGCTATTGGAGATCGCCGGTAAGCCCATGCTCGAGCATGTGTATCATCGCGCCACAGAGAGCGGGGCGCAGCAGGTGGTGGTCGCTACGGACGATGAGCGTATTAAATCGGTGGCCGAGGGATTCGGGGCCCAGGTGTGCATGACCTCGGAGAGTCATCTTTCGGGCAGTGACAGGGTGGCCGAGGTAGGCCGGCAACTGCAATGGGATGGGCAGAGCGTTGTGGTCAATCTGCAGGGTGATGAGCCGCTGGTTCCGCCACGGATCATACGTCAAGTCGCAGAGAACCTGAATCGTTATGAGGAGGCCAGTCTATCGACCCTGTGTGTGCCAATCGATAGTATGGAGGAATTTACAGATCCCAATGTGGTTAAGGTGGTCAGGGATAAGAATGAATTTGCCTTGTATTTTAGTCGGGCGCCTATTCCAGCCGTTCGTAGCGATCCAAATGCTTCGGAGAATCCAAGTTCGCAAACGGCTTACCGGCATATTGGCCTCTATGCCTACCGCTTAGACTATCTGAATATTTATACTCGGCTACCGCGCTGCCGCCTCGAAAAAATGGAATGCTTAGAACAGTTGCGAGTAATCTTCAATGGTGACCGTATTCATGTTGCCGAGGCCCTTGTTACGCCGGGCCCGGGTGTTGATACTACAGATGATCTGGCCAAGCTTCGAAGATTGTTTGCGGTTGTAGGTAGTTAGAGAAAAAAAGAGAAAAAGATCATGGCTGTAGAACAAGACAAAGCTGCACCGGCCTTTACGCTACCGGATGCGGAGGGTAACGAGGTCGCTCTCAAGGACTTGAGGGGGAAGCACGTAATCATCTATTTCTATCCTAAAGATGATACCCCTGGGTGCACGAAGGAGGCATGTGGTTTCCGGGATCTGTGGGGTGAGATTCAGGCGCTTGGGGCGGTGGTGTTGGGGGTTTCTCCGGATAGCGGCGAGTCACATCAAAAATTTGCCTCCAAATACGATCTACCCTTTACCCTCCTATCTGACCCGGATAAAAAGGTGATGACCAACTATGGAGCCTATGGTGAGAAAAAAATGTATGGCAGGACGACTATGGGCGTAATTCGTTCCACGGTATGGGTCGGTCCCGATGGCAAGGTGAGAAAGCACTGGAAGCGGGTGAGTAAGGCCGCCGATCATCCTGCAAAGATAATGGAATTATTGAAGGCGCAGGGCTAATCCGGCTTTTCCGCGGTAGATTAATCTAAGTCTTGTCGCTTGTTAAATATGAACTTTTTGTTGTAGAGGGACTTTTATTTATCTAAAATTATTTCCGGGATCGGGGTTTCGAGAGTTACTCTCGGTGCTGAATGGACGCTCAAGCAGTTGATTAGCATTCCCATGCAACATGAAGTTTAAAGTAATATACATTTGACGGGATTACGGTTATTTATAGTACGAAGATAAGATAGCCGGGTTGATCCGGCATTGTAACAAGGAACCATCTGCGGAGGAGGTGACAATGCATTTGAATCGTTTTTACCCATCTATCGTATGGCTTATTTTTATTGCCATTACCTGGCCACAACAGCTATTTGCACAACCTGAGGTAGTCAATACCAATTTTACCGACCAATGGCTCAAGCCTGCTGAGACCATAGAGATCGAATTGGATCGAGAGATTGCTCCCGATGAAGGGGAGTTAAGGGTCCTGATAGGGGATACGGACGTGACCGGTCTGATGAGCTTCATTTCGCCGGAAAAGATAAGCATCGACACGTCGCTAAGCCCCCTCGCCGCCGGTGAGACCGAGATTTCCCTCTATCTCGCCACGGGACCGGAAGAGTGGGAAGAGTTGGATCAGCTGGAATTGAGGATCCTGACCGAGCAAGGACTCCAGGTTTCCGAGGTCGAACCCCGCCTTGATATAAGTAATAAATCGCAGTGGGATGAGGGCCATAGCACTGATGCCGGCGAACCGGATCGAGACACCTTTCATGATGTCGCCGGTCAGGGTGGTATATCGACGCGTCATCGCAAGGGTGACTTTGAGGTTCGCTCTAGTGTCAACTTGATAGGCAGCAGCGTCATTGATGAGGCTCTACAGTTCGATAGCAAGGGCGATGAAGCGAACAAGGTAGATCTGGCCGATTACCTGGTCGAAGTGGAAAAAGGTGGTACTGCTTTCTCTGTGGGTCATCTCGAGTATGGGAGCAATCCCTTGATGCTGGACAATCTGGCCCATCGAGGCGTGGCATTACGGCAAGCCTTCGGCCGTCGCTTCGATCTTTCCTTGAGCAATCTGAGCGGGCGAAGCCTTGTGGGTTTCGATCGGTTCCTGGGGGGAACGAGCAGTAACAGGATATCGGCGGTGACCGCCGGTCTCGAGGTGCTCAAACAGCGACCGGGCGGACTGCGCATGGAACTCATGTATATGGACGGTGAACGTGAAAACGACCTGGGTTTCAGGGTCGGGGAGGTACCGGATTCGGAGCAAAGCCGTGGTTTAGGCGTGCGCCTCCTCGGTTCCACCCCCTCCGGGCGATTGAGAGGGGATCTTAGTTATGGCCGCAGTACCTATGAGAATCCGGACGACCCTGTGTTGGACCAGGGCGATGCCACGGTGGCGGTGGAAAAGACCACCGACGATGCCCGGCATGTCTCACTGGCCTTCGATATCCTGCAGGATCTGGAGTTCAGTGAATCTCAGTTCTCGACCGTAACCCTGGAGCTCACCCATGATCGCAACGATCCCTTTTACCAATCTTTGGGGGCCTTTGTCAGTTCCGATCTGATGCTGAATCAAGCGACTTTGACCGGGCAACTGGGCGATTTTGTCAATGCCCAGTTATTGTATGGAGAGGCCGAGGATAATTTAGACAATATTGCCACCATTCTGAAGACCAAGACCCGTCAAAGTTCCGCCAATCTCAATGTGTCTTTACCTTCCCTGTTTGGAGATTCGGAGGCAGAGGCCACCTTTCTGCCGGTCTTCAGTTACGTCTTCGACTGGGTTCATCAGCTAGCCGACAATGACCCAGATCTGGACCAGTCCGGGTTTAATGGCGGCAGTCATCTGCCCAATCAGGTAAGCCTGATACACGACAGTGAACTGAACTGGTTTTTTGACATATGGGATATTGGTTACCGGTTTTCATTCTCGGATCAGAATAACCGGCAGACGGGTCGTGAAAATGACGATTTCAAAAACTATGGCCACACGGTGTCTGTCGGCTTACGTCTTCTCGAAGGGTTGAGTGTGGGCCTCAGTGCTGGTCGTGAGCGCAATGATGATATCGACAATGCTCTCAGGGGTTACACCGACCGGGGAGGGATCGATCTGCTCTGGCAGTTTGCCAGGCGCTGGGCCTTTTCCGGCAGCTACAATCAGGCGCGGGTACACGATACCAAGGATAATGCCGATGACCGGGATTTCGCGGCCTTTGCCCAACTCAGTCGCACCTTTGAATTGCCTTTTGGTGAGTACCGCTTACCGGGGCAGATTTTTGTGAGTTATTCGCAGACCGAACTCGACAGCCAGAACAATCTGTTTGCCTTCAATACCCTGGTGCGCAATTGGTCGGTCAATTCAGGTGTGAGCCTGAGCTTTTTCTGATGTCTTAGGAGGGAATCAGGCATGATCAGGATAATATTACTCAATCTTACTAGTCTGCTGCTGTTATTGAGCAGTACTGCGGCCCTGGCGGTCACGGGTGTCAATCCCTCGGGGGTTAACGTCAAATCGACCGGAGTGACCACGATTTTTCTTACTATGCAAGGGGCCGGGGCCAACGAGGTTCCGGTGGCGGCTTTTTGGTGTGGTGAGATAGATAATAACAAGGTTAATAACAACGTCGCTACTGAAGACCCCTGTAGGCCGGGAACGAGATTCGGCAATCTGGCTCAACGCAACAACTTCGTCCAGGGCAGCGGCACCGGAGGAGTCAGTAATTTCACCGATATAATGACCATACCTTCCTCGGTGGCCAGACGTGCACGCCAGAGCGCGATACGAGGCGATACCAATACCTCGGCGTTCTTTTATGTGCGTCAGTTCCGGGATACAGTGACCGGACAAGAGTCTTTCGTCGTCGTGACCTGCCGTCTGGCGGGCGGTGGTGCCCGAGTGCCGCTGGCCTTGACCGATGTGCGCCTGAACTTCATTGCACCCAAGGGTTATCGGGCCGTATTTCTGGTTGCCCAGGGGGCGAAATCGGCTGAGTTCGAGGCCAAGATTCATTACAATGGAACAGGGCGCTTGAAGGGGCGTTGGGAGGTGGTCAAGCCCGGCGAGCCGGTACCCAGGGAGTTCGATCTGCTGCCCGCGGCGAGTCTGCCGATTGAGCAGCGGGGACTGCAACGTCGTTACACCCAGCTGAACCGCTTCGAGGTCTACCTGCCGCCCACCGGCAAGGTCACACTACCCGGACCGGATGCCTCCAAGATCCCTACCGATGCGATCGGTCCCTATCAGTTGTTGTTGCGTGTCGAGTCCACCTCCGATAAGGAAGGTGATTCGAATACCGAGGCAGGGGTGGTCAACAGCGGCGGTGTGGCCGGTTTTGCCATTCCGCCATTGCGTTATTATGTAGGCACGCCTGATCAGCTTGCCGAGATTGAGCAGGGCTTGGAAAAGCAGAAGCTGACCCTGATGTTGCCCATCGAAGGGGTAGAGATCGGGCATACCGAACTCGCCAATTTTAGCTGGGTGGATGTGCCGGGAGCAGAGATCTATCGGCTTGAGGTGGAGGGTGATGAGGGGGCGGTGACTTCAGCCTTGGTCAAACCCGGCATATCCAGTTACACCGCCCCACCCTGGATTCGTGATCAGGCCGGATCCGCCCTGCGCTGGCGAGTGACGGCCTTGAATTCCTCAGGCAGGCTGGTAGCCGAAAGTTCCTGGCGTTCCCTGAGAATTTCAGAGCAGGCGGAATAGGTAGCTTGTAGGTTGAGCGCAGCGTAACCTGACAGGCTGACGGCGGTAATCCAGGCGTTGCCTCGGGTTACGCTGCGCTGACTCGACCTGCAGGGCTGAATTTCAAATGGTGTGCATAGCACACCCTACACAGTTAGTAGTAGGGTGTGCTATCCAGTTGCGCCAACGGTTGGAAAGTTCGCTACACTCGCAGCGCTTGGGTCTCGGCATTTCCGGTATAGGTGGCGGGCGTCAATTGCAGTAGCTCTTGCTTGGCCTTGTCAGGAATATCGAGTCCCTCCACGAAGGTACGAATGGTTTGAGCGCTGATCTTTTGCCCGCGAGTAAGCTCTTTGAGTTTTTCGTAGGGGCGCTCGATTCCATAGCGGCGCATGACAGTTTGGATCGGTTCGGCGAGCACCTCCCAGTTCGCGTCCAAGTCTGAGCGTAATCGCTCGGCATTCACGTCCAGTTTTCCCAATCCCCTCAATAGCGACTGGCTGGCAATCAGGGTATGGGCGATGCCCACACCGAGATTGCGCAACACGGTTGAATCGGTCAGATCCCTTTGCCAGCGTGAAATGGGCAATTTGGTGCAAAGGTGATCAAATAGGGCATTGGCTAGACCAAGATTTCCTTCCGCATTCTCGAAATCGATAGGATTGACCTTATGGGGCATGGTGGAGGAGCCAATTTCGCCGGCGACGGTCTGTTGTCTGAAATATCCCAATGCGATATAGGCCCAGATATCGCGACAAAGATCGATGAGTATGGTGTTGAATCGGGCGATGGCATGGAACAGCTCGGCAATATAGTCGTGCGGTTCGATCTGGATCGTGTAGGGGTTCCAGCATAGGCCTAAGGAAACGACGAAATCCTGGGTAAAGGTGCACCAGTCGATCTCCGGGTAGGCGATCAAATGGGCATTGTAATTGCCTACTGCCCCATTGATCTTACCCAGGATCTCGATATTTGCCACTTGATCATGCTGACGTTGTAATCGGTATACGACGTTGGCCAGTTCCTTGCCTAGGGTCGATGGTGAGGCGGGTTGGCCGTGGGTCCTGCAGAGCATGGGCAGCTGGGCATAGGTTTTCGCCATGGCCTGCAGGGTGAGTATGATCTCTTCCATCTTCGTCAGCAGGATGTCGTCTCTGGTGGTGTTGAGCATCAGGGCGTAGGCGAGGTTGTTGATGTCCTCGGAGGTGCAGGCGAAATGAAAGAACTCACTAATCTTCATGAGCTCTTGATGTTCGGCGACCTGCTCCTTGAGAAAATACTCCACCGCCTTGACGTCATGATTGGTGGTTTTTTCGATGGTCTTGATCCGTTCGGCATCCTGCTCGCAGAAATCGCTGATGATGCCGTTGAGCACGTCGTTGGCCGATTCGGAAAAGGGCGGGACCTCGGGGATGGATGGATGGGATGCCAGGGCCTGCAGCCAGCGGATTTCAATGATGACGCGATGGCGTATCAGGCCAAATTCACTGAATATAGGGCGCAACAGGGTGCATTCGTTGCCATATCGCCCATCGATGGGCGATATGGCACTCAGTTGTGAAAGTTCCATGCTATCTCCGACAAATCGCAATGAGTAAATGATCCATTATAACTGTCATAGATGGGGTCTGAACACAGCACAATATTTCTTGAACGGTCAGATAGGGTTCACTTCTCATCGACAGTTCATTTTTTTGGAGTAGGTGCGGGGCAGAATACAATTTTCTCGTCATTGCTGTTCAGGAAACCTCAAGAAAGTGTGAGCTCGCTTAACAAAAAGGTTAACTAAAAGGGCTATTCTTGGATATTCTTACTGGTTCGTCATTTATGCAAGTTAGTTAGACAAACCGTTATCGAAGATCCGCCATATGACATCCAGCCCTTTATATATGATGACCTTGTTATTTGTCTTGCTGGGCATCATCGTTTTGGTCTTTTCACTCTATCTGAACCGCCAGATCTATAACTATGCCCGTGATCATTTGCGGTCCTGGTGGATCTTGCCGGTATTTAATATCTTTTTCCTGGCTGGATTCATCGCTATTGCAAAATCTTTGGCTGAAGATACGGCGACCTATAGAAACCTACTTGTGGCCGTGGTGCTGTTCAGTGGCAGCTGTTTTGTTTGGATCGTCACCCGATTGGATCGATCCGTCATTGCTGAGCTGACCCGTACGGTAGCCCTGGAGCGTCACCGAGCGATTCATGATGAACTTACCCGGCTTCCGAATCGGACCTTTTTAACGCGCTATCTTGATAAATCTATTCTGCGCCTTGCTCCCAAAGAGTGTCATCAATTGGCGGTGCTGATGATCGATCTGGATCGATTCAAAGAGATTAACGACACTATGGGGCATAGCTATGGGGACATCTTGCTGCAGGAGATCGCCCTGCGCCTGCATCGGGCCATCAGAAAGACCGATATGCTTGCCCGCCTTGGGGGGGACGAATTCGGTGTGTTGTTGGATCTACAAGGCGATCATGACCATCTGAGAACTATAGCTGGCCATATCGTCGAATCTCTGACGGAGCCCTTCGCGGTGGATGGGCGACCTGCCGATGTAGGCATGAGCATCGGTGTAGCTTGGTACCCGGACGATGGGTTCATCAGTTCGGATCTGCTTAACCACGCCAGGATAGCCATGCACGAGGCCAGGAATACGGGTGAGGACATGGTCATGTATGACCGGAGTTTAGAAAGGCATGAACCAGACAGATTGAATATTTTGAGTGAGCTGGACGGGGCTATCGAGAACGCCCAACTGGTGGTCCATTATCAACCGCAAATTGATCTGAAAAGCGGAAAAATATGTGGTGTAGAGGCCTTAGTACGCTGGCCTCATCCGCGTTTAGGGCTGTTGTCTCCTGATGAATTCATTCCCTTGGCCGAGCACCACGGTCTTATCAATCGCTTGAGTTACTGGGTTTTGGAAATCGTGTTGGCTCAGCTGCAGGACTGGTGTAAGGGTGGGATCAATTTACCGATATCCACCAATATCTCCGCGGCCAATCTGCAGGACCAGGGGTTTCATCAACTCGTCTTGCAGGATAAATATTCCAAGTTGATTTCATCTGGTCAACTCAAATTGGAAATCACTGAGTCAGAACTCATCTCGAATCATCGGCATGCCATCGCCGTTATCAATCTTCTGTTGAAGGCCGGAGTTCAGTTTTCTATCGATGATTTTGGGACCGGTTATTCCTCCTTGCAGTATCTCAAGAATTTTCCAGTCCATGAGATCAAGATCGATAAGTCGTTTGTCGTGAATATGGACAAAGACAACAACGATGCGACGATCGTCCAGTCCACTATCGAGCTTGCTCATAAGCTTGGACGTCATGTAACTGCCGAAGGTGTGGAATCCAAGGAAACGCTTGATCAACTCAAACGATGGGATTGTGATCGGGCCCAGGGTTTTTATCTGGGCCAACCCCAGCCCATCGATGAGCTGAAACACAGTTTGAATTGATCTTGCGGGATTGAGTACCAGCTCGGATAATTCATGAATTCGCGTGATGAGCATTCAGTAAGGTGTTATAAAAGAAAATCGTAACCGCCAGGTTTTGGAGAAATTGACATGACAGTAGGTTCTATCATGAGTTCGCGTCTAAAGACATTGCATCCCGCCGATACCGTCTCCAAGGCTCTGTTGCTGATGCGTAAGCACCAGATTCGCAATCTACCTGTAGTGGATGACAGTGGGTGTTTCGTGGGGCTTTTTGGCATTCGTCGGTTGAGCCGCCTGTTACTTCCAAAGGCAGCCATCGAATTCTCGGGACATAGCCTTAGCGATCTTAGTTTTCTCCCAGACGGAGAGGGTCAGATGTACCAACGTTTACGCGAGGCCGGTGATCGGCCCGTATCCGAGTTCCTTGAGAGTAAGAAGCGCTTGATCTTTTGCACGCCTAGTACGACATATCCGGATTTATTGACATTGCTGAATCGGAGTGCGGATTCCAGTTTGCCGGTCATTGTTGTGCAGGGTCAGGGTCAGAAGGTGGTGGGGATGGTTTCTTTTTGGGATATCTTGGAGAGGATTACACGAGAGGTGTTTACCCAATGAGAGATGCCAAGCTCTCACTCGCAAGAACTGCGTTAATCAATATTCGTTAAGAATGCGAATATTGTTGTCGGGTTGTCAAAGATGAAATTACCTACAAAAGATAGGGCGCCTGATTATGCATGATCAAGCAACAACGGTAAGCCATGTATTTTTCGGTCTGGATCCCCTATGGGTCTCGACTATTCTGTTCATTGCTACCTATGCGCTGATCGTTACTGAAAAGATAAATCGAGCCATCGTGGCCCTGCTGGGCGCTGGATTGATGATTACTCTAGGGGTTCTCAACCAAGAGGCCGCGATTCATGGTATAGATTTCAATACCCTAGGCTTGTTAACCGGCATGATGGTCATTGTTGCGATTACCAGCCGCAGCGGTGTCTTTCAGTATGTGGCTATCTGGTCTGCCAAAAAAGTGGCTGCCCGCCCTTGGGGAATTTTGCTCATGCTTTCCATCATCACCGCGGTGTTCTCGGCCCTGCTGGACAATGTAACTACGGTGTTGCTTATTGCCCCGGTGACGCTGCTGATCACCGAAGAACTTGAGATAGAACCTTACCCATTCCTCTTTTCCGAAATATTTGCCTCGAACATCGGCGGCGCGTCTACCCTGATCGGTGACCCACCGAATATTATGATTGGCTCGGCGGTACATCTGAGTTTTAATGACTTCCTGATAAATCTTGCCCCGATTACGCCATTAATTATGTTGGTCACCCTACTGATCATCTATCTGATTTGGGGACGCAAGATGCAGGCCTCGGATGAGGCACGACAACGGATAATGCAGTTTAAGGAAAGCGAGGCCATCAAGGATGTAGCTTTGTTAAAGAGATCGCTTTTTGTGCTGGGCCTTGTGGTTACGGCCTTTGTGATTGCGCATCCCATGGGCTTAGAGCCGGCTACGATCGCTATGCTTGGTGGTGCCTTGCTGTTGCTGTTGTCTAATTTAGGCAATGGTGCTGAAGAACAGGCTGAAAATGTGCACCACACCTTTGCCGAAGTGGAATGGGTTACCATCTTTTTCTTTGTTGGTTTATTCATCGTGGTTGCCGGTATTGAACGGGCGGGGCTTTTGACCCTATTGGCCGATTGGGTCATTGATCTCACGGGGGGGGATATGACCACTACGGCGATGGCCATACTGTGGGTTTCGTCGATTGTTTCAGCCCTGGTAGATAATATTCCCTTCGTGGCGACGATGATTCCAGTGATCGAGTCCATGGCCCCGACATTCGGTGGCGAGGCGTTTCTGCTGCCTCTATGGTGGTCTCTTGCGCTAGGCGCTTGTCTCGGGGGAAATGGTTCCCTGATCGGAGCCAGCGCTAATCTTATCATCGCCGGTTTTGCCGAACGGGCCGGGCATCGTATCCGGTTTTTGCCCTTTATGATCATGGCCTTTCCGCTCATGATTGTGAGTATCCTAATCGCCAGTGTTTATGTCTACCTACGATATCTCTAAGGAATGGCTCAATAATGATTTGGTTGTTTAACGCTCAGATTTAGTCTGTATTTGGACGATCTGATTGAGTAAAAGCGCAGGAATAGTGGTTCTATTTCGAGGTTTTACGATTGAAGATCGTTCAAAGACGGGCTGAAGATGAGATGTATAATAGCTGAATTATTGTTGACCCATTCCTAATCAGCAAAACTAGGGTGCCGCGATGACTGCAAGTACCTTTATGAATTCCAGTCCTACTCAATTGCGATCTACAGATACCATCGGTGTGGCCGTCGCCAAGATTATGAAAGAACATCTGCGCAGCTTACCGGTGGTAGATGAAAACGGTCATTTTCTTGGTGTTATCACTGTTAGTTGCATGCTGTTTCTAGTGTTGCCCAAGATTGCGACCATGCAAAAGGAAAAGTATCCTCTAGATTCCATGCCTTATGTGATATCAACCATGGATGATCTACGCCGACGCCTGAAAAAGGCGATCGATTATCCGGTAACCATATGCCTGAAAGAGGGTGTTAAGGTTGTGCATCCCGACACACCCATAGTCGAAACGCTGCTGACTCTTTACAAAACCAAAGCCAATCTTCCAGTAGTGGAAAGGGATTCTGGCCGTCTAGCAGGAATGATTTCTTACTATGATGTAGGAGAAGAAATAATGAAGGGAGCATTTTAGCTCTTTCGACGGGTATAAATATCCGGGTTAGACTTTGGTGATCATCTACGGTCGATTTTTGACAGCAACTACGACGAAGCACCACCACCATCATGAGAATCCTTGCTACCGATCTGGACCGGACATTACTCCCGAATGGTCGCTGGTCGCCGGACCTCGGTGCCATCGACCTCTTCAATGAACTCACGAAAAAGCATGATGTGTTGGTCGTCTATGTAACCGGAAGGAATCTCAAGCTGACCGAGAATGCGATCAGGGAGTACCGTATCCGTTATCCTCATGTGCTCATCGGCGACGTCGGCACCTCGATTCGAAAGTACGAGCAAGGCTGTTGGAAGCTCCATGGCAGCTGGGATAAGCATCTGAAAAAGACGAGTCCAAGATGGGATGCGGGCGCGGTACGTAGCGCTGTTGCCGCAGTGGGCGGCTTGACCGAGCAGGAGAGCGAGCATTGCGGCCCGTTCAAGCAAAGTTACTACGTTGACCATGACAGGAGCAAGGCCGTTCTGAAGGCAGTCGACGAACGGGTCAAAGGCAAGTTCGATGAAGTCATCGTTTACAGCTTCGACTCTCAATCCGGCAAGGGTCTTCTCGACTTTCTCCCGCAAAGTGCGACTAAACAGACCGCACTTGAGTTTATTGTCGAGGAACTTAGTGCCAAGCAATCAGATGTCGTCTTTTGTGGCGATAGCGGTAACGACGTCCTCCCGCTCACGGCGGGCTTTTCTGGAGTCCTCGTGCGTAACGCGGACGACCAACTCGTCGCCAGCGTCAAGCAGGCGGTTGATGTGCATCCTGAGCTTAAGGTTTACTTTGCGAAAGGTGGCTTCAAGGGGCTAAACGGTTTCTACACCAGTGGCGTCATTGAAGGTGCCTACTATTACGGGATCTTCTGCGACGCCGACTGAACCAGTCCACGTAGGTTCAGGATAACGAAGGGGGGACAGATCCTGTCTTTTGCCTTGCCAGGCTGGACTGAGAATTAACAAAGAACCAGGCTCGTATCACTTAACATTTCTATCCCCAAATAATTTGCACCTGAATGGGTCTACCACAATTCAATCCCATTTTTCGATGAATTGATGGATGTCTGCAAGAATTGGTTTACGATTTTGCAATGGAATGGATAAGGCGCTCAGAATGCCGACATGGTCGATGTCATCATATAAATGGGTTTCAACTCGCCCTCCCGCCTGCCTGACCTTGTTCGCCAGACTGATAATATTTCTTGGTTTGACGGATTTATCATCGTTTCCATAAAGCAACAGCAGCGGTGGTTCCGTACCTTCAACGAAATTGACGGGTTGCGAGTCAAAATAATTTTCCTCCGGTCCGAACAGGGCTTTTTGGTACGGCTCGGTCAATGGTAGGAAATCGTAGGGTCCGGCCAGACCAATAAAGCCTCTAAGTTTCTTTCGTGTTTCCGGTTTCAGGTATTTTTCATCGAGCATGAGCATGGCTCCCAAGTGAGCGCCGGCTGAGTGACCCATAATAAAGAGGCGGTCTGGATCACCGCCGTAATCAGCGATTGACTCCCTGACCGATTCGACTACTGCCCTGGCATCGTCAATGATTTGAGGGAATTTTACCTTGGGGTATCGACGGTAGTCTGCCAGTACAGTGACATAACCATGGTATGTCATGGCTTGTGCAACAAAGAGATAGTTTTCCTTGGTCCTGGTCTGGCATCCGCCCCAACACCCACCATAGAAGAATACTATGGTGGGTGGGCGAGATTGTGCATTTTTTGCGGAGCGCCGGGGGATGTAGATATCAAGGGTGTTCAGTCCATTCGGGCCGTAGGCTACATCCCTGATCGCGGTAAATTCACCAGTTTCGGCCAATCCATTGACGATAAAAAGTGCGGTACTGGTGCAACCCAACAATCCCAGAACCAGACCAAACAGCAAGAGATACTCGCTCGTTTGGTGGGCTTGGTCGTTTAGTCGAGTCACTTCGGATCAAATAATTTTACCTAGATCCTGCAGGATCCAGGTTTTAGGCATTCCTGGTAACCGTTTTGCTGTAGGTCTTCCTTCGGTATATACCCATCCGTCATGGGTATAGAGGGGCGGCTTTCGTATTCAGTTCCCTGTCAGACAATGCTACTTCAATAGAGGATGATCCTTAGACAATCGTCGTGATATCCACAAAGCGAGCTTGTGCTTCATGGCCTTAAGAGATAGCTGCTCCTTGGCCAGGGGTTGGATCACCTTGTCATGCACCAGAAGCCGGTAGATATACTCGATCTTCTGATTCGCTGAATCGGTCGGCTCGAACTCGACCACCCCACGATCTTCACCATACTCCATACCCTGAAGAATCGCTTCTTTCAGCAATCCTGCTTCATTTTTAAGCTTTTTCATTACGGTTCCGGGATTTCAGATTGAGGAGAGAATATCAGTCACCTGCCGCAGTATAGACTGCGAATCACGATAGTCCACAGCTATAGGCCAGTGCCCATGACTGGTTTCAAGGACCAAAGCAGGAAAGCTGGTGACACCTAGCCGTCCTGTTCCTTCAATCTCCTGCTTTAGAATCCTAATCGTCGAGGGAGAGTGAAGACCAACGCTGAACCGATCACAATCGAGTCCCAGTTCAATCGCCAGCTGAATCAGGATGTCATCATCCGAAGGATTCATGGCACCCTGATAGTACACGCGTTGTATGGCGGTGATCATGCTTGATTCCAATGCCGGTACTTGGGTGCGCGCCGCGATTACGGCGCGGCATGCGGGATAGGTGGAACGGCGTGGTTTGCATCGAACCCAGAAGTCAAAATTGAACCGGGTATTTGGCACTCGCAGCTGGATCGTCCGCCAGGTCTGTTGCAGATACTCGCGCATAGGCTCCGGCATGGGGTCATCCGTATCCGGTGCCAGACCTCCTAACAGCAGCCGAGTGCCAACCCCGTCCGGCAAGGCAGTCGTAACGGCCTGCCAAACGGGTCGGAATGCCCAACACCAGGAGCACATGGGGTCATGGACATAAATGAGTACAGGTGGGACGATATTGTCAGGCATCAGTTTCAGTTATATATCCATTTAAGGGAAAAAAGCACTGGTTTTTAATCTATGCCTCAGGTGATCGATAGCCCCGTGGTCTTTCGTTAGTGTGCTGAATAATAAAAAAGGGCGTCCATATCCTCTATTCTCAATCCATTGGCTATAATTTTAACTTCCGGCATAGCCTTGTTGGTGGACAGTGGGTTAGACGCTTTGCTGGAGGTGAATTTGAGCAACGGTAACCGCCGTGTGATCTCGGGTGCGAGCACGGGCAGTGGCCCTGCATTGAACGGACCAATAGGCATAGCCCTTAACACCGCTAATCAACGCGTTTTAGTGGCGAATCAGTTTTTAACCCTGTTGGCGGTGAATCTGATCAGCGGCGACCGTCGGGTGATCTCCAATGCAAGCATGGACAGAGGCGCTGGACCCCGATTGGTTGGTATAAAAAACATCGCCCTGGATGCGACCAACAACCGCGTATTGATGACAGATAATGATCAAAAAGCCCTGATCGTGGTGGATATACCCACGGGTGATCGTGTGCTCTTTTCGAGATAGCAGGATCTAGGGGCCGGAGCGCTTTAGTGTCCCTATCGGGGATGGTTGTAACCCCTCGCCTTACAGGCGAGGGTTGTTCAGTGTATGTAACACGCGTAGCGCGGCCCCAATTCATTTGATCGAGTTTGTAGATAGAGAACTCGCTGAAGAATGGTCTAATGCCCAAACCAGCGATGCAAGGTTTTGGCTGCCTCGGCCTTGACATCACTATCGATATATCCGGCGATGGTCGCCACTGCGACAGCCAGGATCCCGATATCATCAGAGTAGCCACTCAACGGAATGACATCGGGTACCGTATCGATAGGTAGGATAAAATAGGTCAGGGCGCCATATACCGTGGCCTTGGCCCAAGCGGGGGTGTCTGGACGCTGCGCAGCGTAATATAACCACAAGGCATTTTTGACCACATCCTTACCTGCGGTTGCAGCGAATCGGCTTAGTTTGTGCCAAAAGCCCGGTTCGTTAAAATCGTTTCCATCTTTAAGTGTCGGTAGCATGTTCATTTGCTGATTCCTAGGAGGCTATCGGATTGAGGCGATCGTAGCGAGGGAAAGACGGTTTGAGGCAGACTTTACGATCTTTTGAGGCGAATAGCTGGTGCTATTTAACGAAAAGGATCGGGAAATCGGTCCAAATCCGGCTGTTCCGCAGTAGATCAGTCCTACATCCGACAGCCTCCTATAATCAATGCGGCCCTATCCCGATTAGGCTACACATTTTCAAATGCCCAAATCACTACAGGGCTTTGCAAGGGTTGAAATTCACTGCGGTCGTGATTTCCGTCGAAGAAGACGCTTCCAATCCGCATATCCACGCTCCAAAGTTCGTTTATTGACAGATCACAGATTCAAATATAGCTTGCTCTGCTGCATATCTCCACGATTCATAGGATATACGTAATTTGAGCGCAAACCGAAGAGATGGGAGCGTTTCCCCATGACCGCATGGCACCTCGTTGAGGTACACTGAGTACAGCGTGTTCGTCTCGCCTTGAATACGAACGATCATTCGGTGCCACAGAGGTAAGTAATTTGGTCCGCATCCCCAAAGGATTTTAATAATGAATACGACACTGGCATTTGATATCTACGGCACACTTATTGATACTCATGGGGTTGTCACCGCGTTGCGGCAGCATGTCGGTGATCAGGCACCGCATTTCTCGCAGATCTGGCGCGACAAGCAACTCGAATATAGTTTCCGCCGCGGATTGATGCAGGTCTATCAGGACTTTTCTGTCTGTACCCGCCAGGCGCTGGATTATGTCTGTCAACGCTTGCAAGTGGATATACCCATCCAAGACCGGCAGGTGTTGATGGATAGTTACCGCCTGCTCCCGGCCTTTGACGATGTTTCTGGGGGATTGGAAAGGCTCCATGTCGCAGGACATAAGATGGTTGCCTTCTCAAATGGTTCAAACGCGGATGTGCGGCAGCTGTTAGAGCATGCCGGACTGATGGTCCACCTAGACGGTATTATCAGCGTAGATGAAATTAGCAGCTTCAAACCCGATCCGGCCGTTTATGCCCACTTTCTCAAACAAACCCAGACCCAGATAGAGAATGTCTGGCTCATTTCCAGCAATCCTTTCGATGTCATTGGCGCGCATGCGGTGGGTTGGCGAACAGTATGGGTAAGGCGTGATACAAAGACGGTCTTCGATCCATGGGGTGTTGAGCCGAGCGCAGTAGTGAGCCATCTGAGCGAACTCATTGATATTGTCTCAAAGCCCTGATTGGGGGGGGGAAGCTATTTAATGACAAGCATCGTAGCGATGTCCTCAGACAGTTTCTGAGGCGAAGGAGTGTGCATGAGTTACCAAAATATCGTACTTGAACCGATCAGGAATGGCGTGTACCTGCTCACCATCAACCGCCCAAAAGTCCTCAATGCCTTGAACGCGGAGACGTTAAGCGAGCTTGGAATGGCCGTAGCTAACGTTGGCAAGGACTCTAGCGCGCGGGTCTTGTTGATCACCGGCGCCGGTGAAAAAGCCTTCGTTGCAGGGGCCGATATCAAAGCAATGCAGCAGCTCAATCCCATCCAGGCTCGGGCCTTGTCACGGCAGGCGCTAGGGGCCTTCCGTGCTTTAGAGGTACTGCCTGTCCCAACCATCGCGGTGGTCAATGGTTTTGCCCTGGGTGGCGGTTGTGAATTGGCTATGAGTTGTGACTGGATACTTGCAGGCGAGAATGCAGTATTCGGTCAACCGGAGGTTGGTTTGGGCATTATCCCCGGGTTTGGCGGGACCCAACGTCTGAGTCGGCTGGTCGGCAGGGCTATGGCCATGGAGCTGATCGTGACGGGCCGCCATGTCGCGGCCGAACAGGCCAGGAAGATTGGTCTGGTCAACCACGTCTATCCTGCTGCAAGCCTAATGGAGGAGGCCCTGAGCATGGCACACCTCATCGCATCCAAAGGGCCCGTGGCCGTGCGTTTGGCCAAAGAAGTCGTGCAGCGGGGTCAAGACCTGGACCTAGACAACGCCTGTGCCCTGGAGAGTCAGGCATTTGGATTGTGTTTTGGTACCACCGACCAGGGCGAGGGGATGGTGGCATTCCTGGAAAAGCGGCAACCTGAATTCATGAATCAATAGGTTTTTCTGGTGATGGCTTTTCGTATCCGTGCAAGTGGTGCGGTATCGGCGTACAACGGCATCAATCACCGGCTGTCTGCACCTACCGCATCGGGGTCGGGTCCAGAGCGGGCCAAAAAGTGCTGCGTCAGTGACCCGTCCCTCGCTTTGATGCGCGGCACGCGCAACAATGCTTGCTCACCCATCGAATGCCAGCAATTCATCCAACGAAACCCGCGCCACCCGCATTCCCGCCTCTTTCAAGGCCATATAGTCGCCGGCAGCCTGGGCCTGAATGAGTTCCGAAAAGCCGTATTCTTGGCCCGGGATAGGTGCATTGGGTTCGGTGTCTCCGACTGCCTGGATGAAAACGCCCGTTGCTGGGCCTCCTTTGTGGAGCTGGCCGGTAGAATGCAGATACCGCGGCCCGAGCCCGAGGGTCGTGGCGACCCGGTAGCGGTCACGTAAGGCCATGCGGGTCTTTTGCAATGCATGCAGGTCGGGGGAGTCGGTATCGATATAGGCTTGCAGCGCTATATAATCTTCGGCCTTGACCTGATCGAGAATTTCAGTCAATGGCTCGGTAGGGATCTCAGGCAGATCCCCACTCAATATCTTGCCCGCCGCTTTTTTAGCAGCCTCGACATTGGGTTGATCGAAGGGGTTGACCTCTAGGACGACACCGGCGATCGCCGTGGCGAATTCCCAACGAAACACCTCTTCGCCCAGATCCAAGGGGTTGGTGTAGTTCAGTGTGATCACCGGGTGGCCGGCCTCGATGAGCGTACCAAGCCCTTGGTGTTCGCCGTAACAAACGAACAGGCGATCATCGCCATAGATCTCCGGTGGACCCAGATCCTCGTCTACCACCGGCAGTATCCCCACCCCATGCTTGCCGGTGGATTCCGCCACCAGCTGTTCAAGCCAACTGCCGAAACTGGAGATCTCGGGGGGCATGATCAGGGTGCATTTGTCCCGGCCGGCCCGGGCCGCACCGGCGAGTGTAGCGCCTAGGCGCAGGGCCGGATTTTCCGTGGCCGGGACGCAGGGGGCGGTGGCTGCGGTCATATAGCCCGTGCGGCGCAGCAGTTCGGCGATATCGATACCGAGTAGTGCCGCGGGCACCATCCCAAAATGGGACAGGGCGGAATAACGGCCGCCAATATCCGGATTGTTTCGGAAAACGCCTCGAAACCCCCAGTCGGTGGCAAGCACATCGAGATCGGAGCCGGCATCAGTGACCACGGCGAATTGCTCAGGGTTTTTGATCCGGGCCCAGAAGTAATTGAATTGACTGCGGGTCTCTATGGTACCGCCGGATTTAGAGGCAAACATGAACAGGGTTCTGTCTAAAGGCAGCTGCTGTTCCATGCGCCGCATGGTCACGGGGTTACTGGTGTCCAGTACCTTGAGGTCCAGGCCCTGCTCGTTATGGCCGAAGGCCTGCATCGCCACCATGGGGAACAGGCTGGAGCCTCCCATCCCACACCATAATACATGGCTGAGCCCGTCGGCCTTGAGCTGTTCGGTAAAGCCCTTGAGGGTCTCGATCTGGCCCTCCATCTCCTCGGCGCTGTCCAACCAACCCAGTCGATTGGCGAGTTCGGAGGGGTCTTCGTGCCAGAGGGTATGATCGCGTGACCAGATGCGCTGACTGGCCTTGTGTTTGGCGAGCATTCCGATGGTGGTGTCGATCCGGTCTGCCAACTCCCCGAGATCAAATACTTCCTTGCGCGGTGGGCGCTCGATCAACCTGCGCTTGGTATCCAGACAGCGCAACAGCTGGTTGTAGGATTCTATGAAGGAATCCCGCCCCTTGAGCTGGAGCTCGGTGGCCAAGGCCTGTAGATCGATACCGGATTGTTCTACCGCGGCGATGATCCGCTCGGTATCCATTGCGTTATCGGGCAGTAAGTCCTTCACCTCGCCCTGCTCGGCAAAGGCGAGTAGAGTGGATTCTGGAATTGTATTGATGGTTTGGTCAGCGGCTAGGGCGGTGATGTAATAGGTCTCCGGGAGGGCTGGATCCTTGGTCCCGGTGCTGGCCCACAGTAGTCTTTGCGCCTGGGCCCCTGCCTTGGTGAGTCGTTGCCAGCGATCCGAGGCTAGCAGTTTGCGATACGCATCATAGGTCTGCTTGGCAATGGCAATGCCGAGTTGATTGCGCAGTTCATGGGGCAGCCTGGAGGCCGTCTTGTCGTCCCAGCGGGAGATGAATAACGAAGCGACTGAGGTGACATTGAGATCCATTCCATCTTGCAGGCGGCGCTCGAGACCCTTAATGTAGGCCGCGGCCGCGGCCAGATACTGTTCAGTGGAAAATAATAGGGTCACGTTTACCGGTACCCCGGCGTGGATCAATGCCTCGATGGCCGGTAATCCCTCCTCGGTGCCGGGGACTTTTATTATGAGATTTGCCTTGCCGGCCTTCGCGTAAAGTCGCTTGGCCTCGCTGATGGTCGCCTCGGTGTTATGGGCCAGCCGGGGCGAGACCTCCAGTGAAACCAGACCATCGAGGCCGCCGCTGGCCTCATAAGTCGGGGTCAGCAGCTCGGCCGCAGCGGTAAGGTCCTCTAAGGCTAGTTCGAAAAACAGCGCTTCAGCACTCTGTCCCGAGCCTAGACGCTTGCGGATGGCGGCATCATAGTCGGTACTGCCCAGGATGGCGCGTTCAAAGATGGTGGGATTGGAGGTCAGTCCGGTGACGAAAAGGTCTTCGAGATAGTGGGTCAGCTCGCCGCCGGTGAGTAGTTTGCGGCGGATATTGTCGAGCCAGATGCTCTGTCCCGCCTGTTGCAGTTGATTCAATGCGGTCATGTTTTATTCTAATCGTGGTGAGGAATTGTTTTCAGCTTTGCGTGAGATAATCGTTAGTATGAATGATCCTGTGGGGTGAGACAAATAATGAAAAGTGTGATGTGTTATGGTGATTTCCATGAGAAATGCTAGGATCAATAGCCGTATTACCCCGGGAGGCAGTCTTGAGGTTCTCTCGCAGCATGAAGTCAGCAAGCTTTGCGATCATACCCAGGGCGGGTTGTATGAGATATTTCGTCAATGTGCGTTGGCGGTGCTGAACACCGGGGCAACTATTGACAGCGCCAAGCGTGTTCTGGAAGAGTTCAGCGATTTCGATGTCCGAGTCATCCAACAGGAGCGGGGCATCAAGTTGGAGGTCATCAATGCGCCGGCCACCGCCTTTGTCGATGGCAAGATGATAAGAGGTATTAAGGAGCACCTGTTTGCCGTACTCAGAGATGTTGTGTATGTCAGCAGTGAGATCAACAACAGCAAAAAATTTGATCTGGATGCTTCAGAGGGTATTACTAACGCCATCTTTCATATTCTGCGTAATGCTAGGATACTGAAATCTCAGATCCACCCCAATCTTATCGTCTGCTGGGGTGGTCATTCGATTGGCAGGGTGGAATATGACTATACCAAGGAGGTGGGTTATGAGATGGGATTGCGGGGCTTGAACATCTGCACCGGTTGCGGTCCCGGTGCGATGAAAGGTCCCATGAAGGGAGCGACCATTGGCCATGCCAAACAACGTATCAGCGGTGGGCGATACATCGGTATCACCGAACCTGGTATTATTGCCGCCGAATCTCCCAATCCGATCGTCAACGATCTGGTGATCATGCCGGATATCGAAAAGCGTCTGGAGGTGTTTGTGCGCATCGGTCACGGCATTGTGGTCTTTCCCGGAGGCGCTGGAACGACCGAGGAGATTCTTTATTTGCTGGGAATCTTGTTGCATCCGGATAACAAGGAGATTCCTTTGCCGGTGATTTTTACCGGACCCGGGGACAGCGAGGACTATTTTCGCAAGATCCATGGTTTCATCGGGGGGACGCTGGGCCGCGAGGCGCAACGCAGATACAAGATCATTATCGATGAACCCGCTAAGGTGGCCGGTGAATTCAGGAAAGGCATCACTGCGGTGCGCGATCACCGAAGGGTGAGCGGCGACGCCTATTACTACAATTGGTTACTCAAGATCGACAGTCTTTTTCAGCTGCCCTTTAGGCCCACTCATACCAACATGAAAGGTCTGGAATTGCATAGCAATCAGGACCGGCATCGGCTCGCGGCGAATCTGAGACGGGCATTTTCCGGCATCGTTGCAGGGAATGTAAAGGTTGATGGCCTTCGGGCCATAGAAGAACATGGGCCCTTTGAAATCAATGGCGAAAAGGCGGTGTTACGGCCGCTGGATGCCTTGCTGTCCTCTTTTGCCGATCAGGGGCGGATGAAGTTGCCGGGCAGTGGCTATGATCCTTGCTACCGTATCGTTTCTTGAGCGTTCCTCTTAATTGTGAAAATACATGAAACAGCCGTGGTTTCGGCCGAGGCCCATTTGGAGTCGGGGGTCAGTATCGGGCCTTACGCCGTCGTTGAAGATAATGTGTATATCGGCAGAGACACCATCATTGGGCCACATGCCGTCATCCATTCCTATGTAAAGTTAGGAACGGGCAATCGGATTCATGCCCATGCCGTTATCGGTGATTTGCCTCAAGATATAGGGTACTCCGGCGATCGATCATGGGTGATTATCGGGGACAACAATGTAATTAGAGAGCAGGTCACGGTACATCGCTCGACCAATGAGGAACGGCCCACTACCCTAGGCTCGGGCTGTTTCCTGATGACGCAATCTCATGTGGGCCATGATTGCCAGATCGCGGATGGCGTGATCCTAACCAATTGTGCTACCTTGGCGGGGCATGTGCAGGTCGGCGTCCAGGCGGTGCTCGGCGGCTTGGTACCGGTGCACCAGTTTGTGCGTATCGGTTGTTATGCCATGGTCGGGGGTAATACCGGTATACGCAAGGATGTCCTACCCTACAGCATGGTCAGTGGTGAACCGGCTCGCCATTTTCGCCTCAACACGATAGGCTTACGCCGCGCGGGAATCAGGGGACAAAGATACCGGGCGCTGGAGGCGGCATTCCGGATGCTCAGAAGAGGGGAGACGCTGGATGCACTGCCTGCGACCCCGGAGATCGATCTGCTCAGGGGCTGGCTCAAGGCGCCATCCAAGCGAGGTCTTACTGGATTTTCGGCTGTGCGGTGAGGACTGGAACCAAGCCTATGCTATATCCGGTTCGATTAATCTGGGGAGGCTATTGTGTATGCGTTGATTAAACCTTTTGTAAGTTTGTGCTTATTCAATTCCAAGCCCCAAGACCTTCCAACGTCCGGCGGGTTGCTTAGGGCGACGCTTGTTAGCTATCTATTGGTCGGTATATTGCTGGCGTTGCCCCTGTATGGTTTGCCTATGGGGTTGCTGCAAGCGTTTCTTGAACTCACCTTACTGATCGTTTTTACCCGGATGGTTTTAGAGATTGCCGGCCACCGTGAGCGTTATACTCAAACCTTGATCGCCCTGACAGGTACCGGGGTTATTTTTGGGTTGCTTTCCATGCCATTGGTATATTCCATTGCTGGACAGGGTGCTGCGACAGCGAGCACGGCGGATGGGTTTACGCTGCGCACTTACACCTTGATCCTGGCCTGGTTGGTGGTGGTCTATGGCCATGTCTTCAGACATGCGCTTTCCAGTGGTGTATCGACCGGTCTGTTGGTCGCCTTGGCTTATGTCATACTAACCTCCATGGTTATTAACACGGTATTACCGCCACCCGATTTGATGTAGCGCAACTCTCGTTCAATACCTTCATGCACATCCATATTCTCGGTATCTGTGGCACCTTCATGGGTGGGATCGCACAACTGGCTCAGCAGGCCGGACATCGCGTGAGTGGCTCGGATGAACATGTTTATCCACCCATGAGCACTCAACTTCAAGCCAGCGGGATCAGCCTTTCCCAGGGTTATCATCCCGAACATCTGCAACCTCCTCCGGATTGTGTGGTGGTGGGTAATGTAATGTCTCGCGGCAATCCTGCTATCGAATACCTGCTCAATCATGATCTTCCCTACGTCTCTGGGCCCGAGTGGTTGAAAAATCATGTGCTCAAAGATCGTTGGGTGTTGGCGGTTGCCGGCACCCATGGCAAGACCAGCACCGCAAGTCTGTTGGCGTGGCTGTTGGAATACGCTGGTTTGGAACCGGGGTTTCTGATCGGTGGTGTACCACGGGATTTCGGTCTTTCGGCACGCCTGGGTAAGGCCCCTTATTTCGTGGTAGAGGCCGATGAGTACGACACGGCGTTCTTTGACAAGCGCTCAAAGTTTGTCCACTACCGCCCGCGCACCTTGGTGCTCAACAACCTGGAGTTCGATCATGCTGATATCTTCGACGATCTTGCTGCAATCAAGCGCCAGTTCCATCATTTGTTGCGCATTATCCCGGGAGAGGGCCTGGTTATCAATAACGCCGGCGATACCCATTTGAATGACGTGTTGTCCATGGGTTGTTGGACCCCGCGTCAGGGTTTTGCCCTGGCGGATAAGGACGTCGATTGGAGTGCCCAAATGTTAAATAAGGATGGTTCAAACTTTGAGCTTATGCGTGGGCAGAAGTCCGTAGGCGAGGTAAAATGGACCCAGCTGGGAAATCATAATGTGGCCAATGCATTGGCCGCTGTCGCCGCGGCCTGCCATGCTGGGGTTTCCGCGGCACAAGCCATCGAGGCCCTGGCGGCCTTTAAAGGCGTTAAGCGGCGCATGGAGGTGTGGGGTCAGCATGACGGGATCACACTCTATGATGATTTTGCCCATCATCCCACCGCGATCAAGACAACGCTCGCGGGCTTGCGCGCTCGAGTGGGGAAGGCGAGGATTTTCGCGGTATTGGAGCCACGCTCGAATACCATGCGTCAAGGCGTACATAAAGGACTGCTGGCCGACTCGCTTACACTGGCCGACCGTGTCTTCATCTACCGCCCACCCGATTTGGATTGGTCGCTGGCTAGAGCGGTCGATGCCCTGGGTGACAAGGCTGCAATCATAGGCTCTGTCGATACCATAATTCAGCGTTTGGTATCGGAACTTACCGAGGGAGACCATGTATTGATTATGAGCAATGGAGGATTCGGAGGCTTGCACATGGGCTTGGATCATGCACTTAGAGATCGGGGGTAAGGCCATGGTCCGTAAAGTCACAACCCTTGGTCTGGCCATTACGGGGGCGTCCGGCGCCCCTTATGCCTTGCGGTTGCTGGAATGTTTGATCGAGGCCCAGGTAAAGGTCTATCTCATGATTTCCAAACCGGGACAGATCGTAATCGGCATGGAAACTGATTTGAAACTAGGAGGGCGTCCCTCCCAAATCCAGCAGACGCTGACAGAACGCTTGGCGGCCGCGCCTGGGCAGATATCGGTGCTGGACCGCGATCAATGGACCGCACCGGTAGCCAGTGGTTCCGGCGTCCCGGATGCCATGGTGATCTGCCCCTGTACCACGGGGACGCTGTCTTGCGTGGCCAGTGGGACAAGCCGAACCCTGTTGGAACGGGCGGCCGATGTGGTCTTGAAGGAGCGTAGAAGGCTTATTGCCGTCGTCAGAGAAATGCCGCTCTCCGAAATTCATTTGGAGCATATGCTCAGGCTGGCTCGCATGGGAGCTATTATCATGCCGGCCTGCCCTGGGTTTTACCATAGACCTAAAGGCGTTACTGATCTGGTCGATTTCGTCGTTGCCCGGATTTTAGATCACCTGGGTATCGATCAGCGACTTATGCCGCGTTGGGGGCTTGGTTCGTTGGCGGAGACGGATTCTTTTCTATAGGGGATCGATCATTGTACTTGATACTTTTCGACTTATTTATTCGCCTCAAACAATTGAAAAATTTGCCTTAAACCGGCGTTCCCTCGCTACGATCGCCTAAGTCTGGCAGCCTCTTGGGTTGTAAATATTATATCTATTCTGTACTGTGCGCTCCTTATATTGCATAACCAACGGCAGCGAGTTGATATAAATCAGGTATATATTATGGCTACGATACAATTGACTAAGGAAAATTTTGACGAGACCGTCACCAACCATGAGATCGTCGTCGTTGATTTCTGGGCCCAATGGTGTGGACCATGTCGTTCTTTCGCCCCGATCTTCGAAGCGGCCTCCGAGAACCACGCTGATATCGCCTTCGGCAAGGTCAACACCGAAGAAGAGCAGGAATTGGCCGCCGCTTTTCAGATTCGTTCGATCCCTACCATCATGATTCTGCGCGATGAGATCGTACTGTACTCACAACCCGGTATGCTGGGTAAGTCTCAGCTCGAAGATGTCCTTGCCAAGACCAAGGAACTCGATATGGCCAAGGTGCGAGAGGAGATTGCAAAGGAGCAGGAAAAGACAGAGAAACCGGCTTAGCCCGGATGTTTCATAAATTACACTCGCCTTCGCTTGATCCTTGCTTCCACAAGGAATTTTTCTCAGTCGGCCGTAATCGTGGATACGCCGCTCCCTCGAAAAATCCCTTGTGAAAACAAATCTCTACGCGATCATCGCGCAAATTTATGA
>JAAEPA010000336.1 GCA_024222475.1 Gammaproteobacteria bacterium
TCAAATCCTCGGCCAACCGGCTCAGATGAACCTGCAAAATCGAGGCCCAACTGAGAAACTCCAAAATGTAGTCACGGTCGCCCACGGCATCCATGCTGTTGGTTGAAATAGTGGCGAAACCCAATTCATCGGCCAGAAATTCGCGATCGATGGGGAATGGCGTGCCGGCCAGGGCTGCACTACCCAACGGCAGCACGTCAACCCGCCGGGTCAGATCATCCAGGCGCTCTTTGTCGCGCTGAAGCATCCAACCAAAGCTCAAGAGCCAGTGAGAAAAGCGAACCGGTTGAGCTTGTTGCAGGTGGGTGTAGCCCGGCATGATAACATCGACATGTTCCTTGGCCTTGACAATGATCTCCCGCTGTAACGTGTTGAGATGTTCTCGCAGCAAGACAATTTTGCGTTTGAGCCAAAGGCGGGTGTCGGTGGCCACCTGGTCGTTACGAGAGCGGCCGGTGTGGAGTTTGCCGGCCAAATCGCCAATCAACTCTCCTAACCGGCGCTCTACCGCGGTGTGAATGTCTTCATCACCGGTCTTGAATTCAAAGCGTTTTTGGATGAATTCAGCCCGAA
>JAAEPA010000337.1 GCA_024222475.1 Gammaproteobacteria bacterium
TAGCACGGCACTGAGGTATAAAAAGCCGGGGCTGAGATTCATAGGGTCCGCCGTTGGACGTGCAAGTGGCTGCTAATTGTATTACCTTTGACAACGGTGTCCGAACCTATCATAAATACCTCATCAGCAATGGCCTCAGCTGGTGCTCATAAAGCCACGACGAGGCGCGCTTGGCATAACAATACCTGAAGAACCTCAACACTTGTCGGCTCAGACGGGAGGTGTGCCGATAAATCTCTTGTGTCCACTTTGCTCTGTCAGTTCCACCATCTGTCCCTCCTTCTCTCTGCGCTTGCTTGTCTAGCGACTTTTTGTCCGCATCACCACCGCAATCGTGCTTGGCTAAAAACAACGCCAATAGCAACTGCGTGATCACCGCCAGCATCACTTGGTTGGTGATCGAGATCTGTGACTTGCCCCACGCCTTGCCCATGCTCCAATCGTTTTTCCACACATCAAACGCTTTCTCTTCATCCCAGCGCCGAGCGTACGCAAAGGCGATAACCCCTGGCTCCAATACCATGTCGTTGCTCAAAAACTCGACCTCCCCTCCACGCCGACTCCTGTACCTGATCAAACGCCAAAACTCTCCGGAGCTCTTGAGAGTGATCTGCTGGTCACTTACCACACCCTCGTTGCAGCCCCGCTTCGCCACCTCCCGATGCTCATTGGAGTCAATCGACAGATTGCTCTTCATGCGGGTGATCATCGTCACCCCGAGTTTGCGCTTTTTGGCATCCCAAAATTGGGCATCGATAAATGCTCGGTCGACCACCCATAGCGCGCCCTTGACCTGCGTCAACGCTCCTCCGGTTTTATCGTAGTCTTTCATGATCGGGATTTCATGGCGACTACGGGTCTCGACTGCCACATCTGCGACACAACCCATGCGGACATCGTAGAAGCTCAACAGGCAATGTCCCTTGTCATTGTCCTCACCCCCTTCAGCGGGGGTTTTCCGAGCATAGTGCGCGCTTTCCTTCTGATAGCTGCCGTCCATCGCATACACCGCGCGAGTGCCCAGCCCATCGATACCACTGAGTCGGTCGGGACAGCTTCTGGCCACTGCGCTGAGCAGTGAGTCACGTACATCGCGCAGGACATTGAGACGGGGCCTAGAGCCCAATGCATCGCCCCAGGTGGAGCGCGCCATGGGTGGGTGCTCCACCTCATCCACCTCGTGCGCCAGCTCTTGAACCAAGGCGCGCAGGGACTGGGTTCCCTTGAGGTGGCGAAGCACGCCGAGGGTGATAAAGTCGCCCATGGAGATGGCGCGAAAGATGGCGAAATGTGCCCGCGAGTAATCCAGCGCATTGATGGCAGGCACAAGCAGCTCCCCGAGCACGGTGTCTTGGGTAAGCAGGCGGATAAGCGGAGCGAGTCGATTGGATTTCATTGAGGTCGAGAGTGGTCAATTGATACTACGATTTGTGCTAATTGACTCCTTTTGTCAAGGACTATTTCAACTTGTTTTGATTATTGCTGAGGCGCTCTATCCGCCGGTGTGGGAGCGGTTCAAGTAGCGTGGAGCAGGTAGCATAAACTCTCTACCGAGCGGAATAGCTGCACTCTGGTGCTGGCATGGGTTGTATTGCTGAACTCAGTGGTTGTCTATTCGGA
>JAAEPA010000338.1 GCA_024222475.1 Gammaproteobacteria bacterium
CATCCTCGCTTGTAATTCGGCCACTGCAAAACCCAAAGTAAAACAGATAGCAGCACTGGGCCGGCAGGGAGAGCTGCCCCTGAAACTGATCGCGACCGTGCAAACGAATTCCTACGAGGAATTCCAGTATCGAGTGCTGGCGCTGGCCAAACAGGTGGACGCATTCTTCGTCTTGAATCACGACACGATGCGCGATGCCCAAGGCCGCCATGTGGACATGTTGACCGTAGGTCGCTGGTATCTGAGATCCATACGCAAACCGGAGGCGTCACACGAGGAGCAGTTCGTACGGGAAGGGATGCTGCTTGCGGCTAATGACTCGGGTTATAACCAAGCCTACATGGCCTTTGAAATGGCTTACGACATTCTCGAACAGGGCCTCAACCCGGGCCTAATGCGGACAAAAACGCCGCCCAGAGGCCCCCTCATGGTTAACCGCAGGCGTGCCGAGATGTTGGGCATCGATTTAGAGGACAAACTGGACATCATCGATGAAATCGTCGTGGAAGCCCTAGCGCTCGACTAATGACGGCAGTTTCACAGCAGCCTATAAGTGGTGTCTCGAGATTTTTCACTCGCGTTCTGCTCACCCTGCTGGCGATAAATTTCGCCACGATTGCCGCTTTGATCTACATCGCCGATTCCTTCAGCACTGAAGCACTCTCCAAGCACGCCGAAGACGATATTACCCAGCAGGTCAACTTTCTCGCCGCCAAGTTCGATGAACAATATCGAATGGCTCTCAACCGCTCGCTTCACAATCTGATCAACACACCGCTATTGGATGACTATCTGCTTGGCTTGCAAGCAGAACGCTTGGTCCTCGCACGACGCCTGGAACGCCTTTTTTTACAATTACAGAAGGACTATCCGGCGTATCATGCGATCAGTTTCGTCGACAGTAACGGCCAGGTCGAAGTTAACGTGCGCGAGAGGCGTCGCGAAGCGCCCCGAATGCTGCTAATAAACGATGAACAACAACCGGGATGGTCAAATGCCGCAACCCTGTTTGAACAGCTGAAAAAAACACCCTTATTACTGTCATCGGGAAATATGGAGTGGTTCATACCACCTCGGGAACCGCAAGTACTCGGCCCCTTCCTTACCGGCAACGGCATTCCCGCCCTAGTCGCCGGGCTGGGCAAGCTCGACATCGACACCGGCCTATTCGGGGGCGCGATCATGATTCAACTCAATCTCGAGCGCTGGATGGAAGAACTGCGACGTATTCGCTTCTTCGGTGTAGACCCTGTATGGGTCATGGACATGAACGGCAATGTATTGTTGAGACCGAAGGACCCCAAAGTCACATTCGACCCCCGTCCCCATCTTCCCGAGAGCACGGGCAGTAAAACTCATCTGTTGAAAACCGGCAACGGCCTCGTGGTTTACCATGACCTTTTAGTCGAGGCGGACAAACCCCTTTTGCGGATTGCTATAGGCCTGCCTTCGAATCTCTTGTTACACGGCATCAGCCATGCCGTCGATTTCTTTTCCTTGGTAATCGATTTCTACTTATTGGTAGTTGTTGCCTCGGTAGTTTTACTGGTATTGCTTTCATATGTTATTGCGCGCTTCTTGGCCAGGCCGGTTCTCGACCTGGCCATCGCCCGCAATCAGTTAGCGAATGCGCAGCGCATTGCCCGCCTCGGACACTGGGAGTGGAATAACGAACAGAATAGAGTACACTTTTCAGACAATGCACTGACTATCCTTGGCGATACATCTAATGCCCGCGAACTCGATTTCAAGGCCTTCCTGAAACTCGTGCATCCAAACGATCGGGCCGCTTTCATGCAGGTACTGGACAACGCACGTTTACGAGGCACGCCAGGCAGCATCGAACACCGCCTCTGTGTGAAAGGAGGCGAAAATCAGTTTATCCATCATGAGATAGACATCATTGCAGGCAACCGGCATCAAATCGTCGGCACCATACAAGATATTAGCGATCGCAGGCGCGCAGATGCGCAAATCCGCCAACTCGCCTATTTCGATTCTGTCACCGGACTCGCCAACCGCACCCTGCTCAACGAATTGGCGGAACGCGCCTTGAAGACCGCCGCAAAAGAAGGAACCCGGGTAGGAGTGATGTTCCTGGATCTGGACCATTTCAAGCACATAAACGATACCTGGGGTCATGAAGCCGGCGATGAGTTGCTGCGCCAGGTAGCCAAGCGGCTGATGCACAGTGTGAGACCGTCCGATACGGTAACTTCGGCACCGGACATATTGATCACGAACAAGGCCGTCGCCCGTCTGGGTGGGGATGAGTTCATCGTGTTGCTCCCCAAGCTTCACCATCAGGACGATGTCATGCCGATTGCAGCACGCATTCAGGCAACCCTTACCCGCCCCTTCAGTATTGCAGGTAAAGAAATTCCCGTCTCCGGCAGCCTGGGGATCAGCATCTTCCCTAACCACGGTCACACCATGGACGATCTGCTAAAACATGCCGACGCGGCCATGTACCAGGCCAAAGCCAAGGGTCGTAATCGCTTTGAACTCTACACCAGCACCATGGAACAGAAGATCAGGCAACGAGTATCCATCGAAATGCAGCTGCACCGCGCTATCGATAATGAGGATTTCGTCCTCTACTATCAGCCGCGCATAGATATGCGAAGCGGCGAAGTCATCGCGGTAGAGGCGCTGATCCGATGGGTCGATCCGGAACAGAAAATCATCTCTCCCGAGTGCTTCATCGGCATTGCCGAAGAGACAGGTTTGATAATCCCCATCGGTAGCTGGGTGTTGCGCACGGCATGCGCTCAACTACGCGCATGGCATCTAGCCGGTGCGCCCGGGCTCAAGGTCTCGGTAAATCTCTCCCCAATCCAGTTCACCGCACCTGACCTCATCGGCAGCATTACTAAGACCTTGGACGACACAGGCGTAGATGCCCGGTTTGTAGAACTCGAACTCACTGAAAACGCCCTGTTTGATAATATCGATACCGGTGCACGACTCGCCCACGACCTCAAGGCCTATGGCCTGAAACTGTCCATCGACGATTTCGGGACGGGTTACTCTTCACTGCGGCTGCTCAAGCGGCTACCGGTAGACACGTTGAAGATAGACCAATCTTTTATTCAGAATATCCTCGTAGATAAGGAGGACGCACTCATAGTAAAGAGCACCGTCGCACTCGGTCGAGGTCTGGGCGTGCGAGTCGTAGCAGAAGGCGTAGAACACCATGAGCAGTTTACATTACTGCAACAACTCGGTTGTGACGAAGTGCAGGGGTATCTACTTGGCCGACCCGCTCCGGCACAGGAAATCAAGACTCAATTGATAGCGAACGCCAAAATCGCCATGACCTATTAAGGAACGCTGCCTACACACTTCCCTATCTGACTTGCCTTATCGCTCGTTTTCGCCGCCAGCCAGGGAAGTGTGCCGTTCGCATTCCTGACACGATCCACCGATTGGACAACGATAGCGAATAAAGGTGAAAAATCAACACATACAGGGCCTTAAAACTGCTCCAGCCAACCCGTCTCGCCGCCGCTTTCTGGAGACGCTCGCTGCCGTAACGGCGAGCGGGAGTTTTCTTATTCCGCGCTTCGCCCACGCACAGAAAAAGCACCAGCTGCGCATCCTGCAATGGAATCATTTTGTACCCGAATTTGACCAGTGGTTCGGTGAAGTATTCACCAAGCAGTGGAGCGAACGCAACGACACCGAAGTCATCATCGATCATGTAGGTATGACCAGCCTTAATAGCCGGGCTAATGCGGAAATCGCCGCCGGCGTAGGACATGATCTGTTCATGTTTCTGCGCCCCCCTCCCACCTACGAGGACCATGCAATTGACCACCGCGAAATCTACGAGGAATGCACCAGGCGATTTGGGGTGCCACTTGAGCTCGCCATAAAGAGTACTTACAACCCAAAGACCCGGCGCTACTACGGTTTCTCAGATAGTTATGTCCCCAATCCCATCAACTACCGCAAGGATCTCTGGGAGGACGTCGATGTATTTCCAGACTCCTGGACAGAGATCCGTCGGGGCGGCGCTGCTATCCACCAGCGGCATGGCATTCCGGTGGGTATCGGGCTAGCACCGGAATTGGACTCTAACATGGCGCTGCGTTCCCTGCTGTACAGTTTCGGCGCCTCGGTTCAAACGGCGGATGGTCGGCCTTCGCTTGACACCCCCCAGACCCTGGAGGCTGTGCGTTTCATGAGGGCCTTGTACAAAGAGGCGATGACCGAAGAAGTATTCACCTGGGACCCTTCCTCGAACAACCGTATGTTGCTGGCCGGCCACGGCTCACTCGCCTTGAACGCCATCTCCGTTACCCGTACCGGAGAATCGCAGAAGATACCGGTGACCGATCGTATCTTGCTGGCCCCCCCGGCTAGAGGATCGATATGTCGATTGGGTCTAATACATCTCATGCCTGTCTATGTCATCTGGAAATTGGCACGAAATATCGAGGGCGCCAAACGTTTTCTAGTAGACTATGTGGGTGAGTTCCGCAATGCCTTCCTGGCGAGCAAGTTCTACAATTTGCCGTGTTTTCCCCGTACGGTCCCAGACCTTGAGCAACTACTCGCCCACGATTCCGCCGCCACCCCGCCCGACAAGTACCACTTTCTACTCGATGCCGCCGACTGGACCACACACGTAGGTTACCCCGGTTATGCCAATGCCGCCATAGACGAGATCTTCAGCAAAAGGGTGATCTCCTCCATGTTCGCAGAGGCAGCTCGTGGCTGGATGACAACCGAGGAGGCGGTTCGAGGCGCCGCTGCCAGGGCAAGCACCATATTTGACTATTGGCGGGAAGCAGGCAAGGTATAGGGTCTAGGCATTAATACCCACGCCCCGATGTCCCAACGCTTTTCAATTGCCCTTTTTCGAAACGAAGTACATGGATTAAACGGGTTGGGCCAAAATTATAAGTCCACTCTTCGACATTGACCGGTATGACAATCGGCTTGATGTAGGTTGAGCTATGATCCCGATTAGCACGACGCCGTCCTTGTGAGGAAGGTGAATGATAGTATGGGGCCACTGGAACGATACGATACTCTACCCATTGCCGTGCGTCAGTGGGTGGGCCGCAGATACGACTGACCTCGCTAAAGGACGCCCGATCAGGCACCAGATCATGGTCACATCGTAGCGCTTGCGCGGGCATTGAAACGACCAAAAATAGTACTAAACAGATTGCCCGTCTCGCAACCGAGTCGGGATGATTTCCTATGAATAATAGACGCCTTCGGGCTAAGCTTCTGATTGAAGGTATTTTCTTGGTATTCATTGTCGGTCCTCATCTAGTGGTCTAGTGATTGGGGGTCACCTCAGCCAGCCTCCGGTCAGCAGCGTAACCAATACTATCGTATCCATGGGACACATGGGCCGTAAGCAGGAGTTTGAGAGGGCCTTTGCAGCCTCTACCGTACACGATTTCTTTAATTTTCTAGCCGTACTTATATTATTTCCGATTCAGTATATGACCAATTTCTTGGGAATACTGGCGGAGAAGCTGGCAGTATTCTTCCATGGTGCAGGGGGATTGATCTTCACTAGTCCCTTAAAGTTAATCATCACTCCGGTAACGGAATCTATCGTGGGGCTGGCTCAAAACGAACCGCTGGTTGTACTGATCGTAGGTTTGATATGTCTTTTCACCGCCCTTAAGGTTATAGCCAGCCATCTGGAAACTATTGCGCCCAGCATCGAAGGCCTGTTGCAGGGATTTGTTGGAACCGAATATGAGGATACACAACAGGCGGTAGTTAGCGTGTTATATGCGAGATATCTTAAACGAATAAGTGCTCATCTCATGGACATAGCATGCACCAGCACTTCCACCCCCTATCATATGATGAAAAAGAAGAACAAGGACTGATTTCGGTAGGCGATGCTCGCCCACCTCACTCATTTAATTTTTGATCTTGGGCGGATAACCCTCTGTCTTGAATGGAGTCGAATAGGCATTTAATGCTTAAGATAAACATCCGTACAAAACTGGTTCTAGGGCTAGTTATTGTTCTTCTTATCAATCTCGGCATCGGTTTTTATGCATTCGGGCTATACAACGAGCAGTCCAAAAGGGCCGCCCAGATCTGTGCGCTGTCTTTTCAAATCGTAGAAACCAGTCTATCGGCCCAGGTGCATTTCAAAAAACAGGTTCAGGAGTGGAAAAATGTCCTGCTGCGTGGGTACGATACGGCCCTGTACGATAAATATCTCAAGCAGTTTTACCAGCAGGAGCGTATCACCCAAGCCTTGATACGGAAACTCATCCCGCTGATCTCCGGTCACTCGGAGGCCCAGGAAATAGCCAAGGAATTCCTCAGGGTCCATACCCGGCTTGGTCATGAATATCGCCAGGCCCTGACCCTGTATTCCAATGTGGATGATGAAATTTACTGGCGTTCGGACGGCACCCACTTCCCGGTCGAGTACCGCTCTTTCCCCATCCATCACGATGATCAGCTGCATGGCGCGGTGGTCAATTTTTCTGATATTACCGAACGCAAATCGGCGGAGACCAATCTTAGGCAGGCCCATGCCGCGCTGGCGCAGGAACGGGCAGCGCTTGCCGAGCGGGTCAGGGATAGAACCGAGGAACTGCGTATCACCAATGCCGAGCTTGCCCGTAGTGTGCGTGCCAAAGATGAATTCCTGGCTGCCATGAGTCATGAGCTGCGTACACCGCTCACTTCGATTTTGGGAAATACCGAGATCTTGATTGATCAACATAAGGGGGCGTTGAATGAGGGGCAGCGCAGGTCGCTGAAAACCATAGAGGAAAGCGCAAATCATCTGCTGGCACTGATCAACGATATTCTCGACGTCGCCAAGGTCGAGGCGGGGAAGATGCCGTTGGCGTGGGACCAGGTGCCTGTCAAGCAGCTCTGCGAGGCCAGCTTGAGGTTGATCAGGCAGTCTGCGGAACACAAGTCGCAGCAGCTGTCCTCCAACATCGACCCCGAGGTTCACATCGTCTCGGGCGATAGCAGAAGACTGAAGCAGCTGCTCGTCAATCTGCTGAGCAATGCGGTCAAGTTCACCCCCCAGGGTGGTGAAATCGGACTCGATGTGGCAGGAGACAAAGTGCGGAAGCAAGTCCGTTTCACGGTCTGGGACAGGGGTATCGGGATTGACGAAAAACAACAAAAACAACTGTTCAAGCCCTTTGTCTAGCTTGACAGCAAGCTTTCCCGCCGCTATCAAGGCACCGGGCTGGGATTGGCACTGGTGTACCGTATGGCCGAACTGCACAGTGGCTACGCGCACATGTTAAAAAACGATCCCGTAACACGCTATATCCCGATGATTATGCTCACCGCGCGGGGAGAAGAGGACGATAGGGTCCGAGGACTGGACAGCGGCGCCGATGACTACATCACCAAACCATTTTCAGGTCGTGAACTGATCGCGCGCATCAAGGCAGTATGGCGCCGTTCAGCACCAGAGGCTAATGATGAAACAGTCCAAATCCATGGACTGTGCCTGGACCCACCCAGTTACCGGGTGACAGCCAATGGCGAGAACATCGAACTGAGCCCCACCGAATTTCGTCTGTTACATTTTTTCATGACGCATCCGGAAAGGGTGTATAGCCGCAATCAACTGCTAGATCGCGTATGGGGGGATAATACTCATGTGGAAGATCGCACGGTTGATGTCTACATCCGCCGGCTGCGCAAGAACCTAGGCACACGTGGACATGACAGTTTCCTGCAGACCGTACGTGGAGCGGGCTATCGCTTCTCCAGCTGAAAGCTTGTCGAAAGGGCTAGCGAGGCGTATGCACTGAACAAGATCCCATCGCCCCCTTCTTGAGCTCACCCTCCTTCACCTATCCTCTTTTTGCATTACTTATCCAACCACTCAGTCAGATAATAAAGGATCTGCCCTTCAGAAGATTTTGAAGGCCCGATAAGCCTTACAGCAAAATATTTATTGCCTGGATCAGACTCAAGTAAGGCCTGTTCGGAACTTTGCTTTATCTCTACGCAATTGGCTGAAAACCTGTTTCGGTTTCGTCCGGGCATATATACCACAGCAAACTGATCAGCAGAAACATTCGACTCTGGATCAAGCGGAACAAAACCTCGCATATAGTCTCCTGGAAGTGTTTTAAGGGTTAGGACTACGGACGACACGCTTTCCTAACCGGCGCCGAGTTATCGTTTGTATTCGAAGCGCAACAACGGCACATAGCCTCACACGGACGATAAGGCAAGCCGGATAGGAAAGTTACTTCGATAGTGCTCCTTAGGGTATCCTACCTCGGCTACCAACGAACTCGAATTCCATGACTGACTATGATCCTACTTTGCACATTGAATGCCCGTTATATTCATAGCTCTCTAGGGCTGCGTTACCTGTATGCCAACATGGGTGAATTGCAGGATCAGACTCAACTCATAGAGTTTATGATTAGTCAACGACCTATCGATATTGCTGAAAACATTCTCAATCAGAATCCAGATATTGTCGGCTTTGGACTTTACATCTGGAATATCAGTCAGACCACTGATGTGATATCCATATTAAAAGCATTAAAGCCCGAAATTAAAATCATACTTGGTGGCCCGGAAATCAGTCATGAAACCGAGACTAGCCCTGCATTCCCCCATGCTGAATACATCATCAGAGGCCAGGGAGATTTTGCATTTTCACGACTTTGCAAGGACATTATAAATCAAGAACCTCCGCTGAATAAAATTATCGATGCCCCGGTTTTTCATCCCAATGATCTCATCCTACCCTATCGCTACTACAGTGAAGAAGACATCCGACAACGCGTCTTATACGTAGAGGCCTCGCGAGGTTGCCCGTTTAAATGTGAATTTTGTCTTTCTTCGTTGGATAAAACAGCGTTGCCCTTTGATACCGGTTTATTCCTGCAGGAAATGGAAATTCTTTATCAACGCGGCGCCCGGCATTTCAAGTTTATTGATCGCACATTTAACCTGAACATCAAAACCAGCCGAAAGATACTCTCGTTTTTCCTTGAGAAACCACTTGAAAATCTATTTCTTCATTTCGAACTGATACCGGATCGCCTACCTGATGACTTAAAGGAACTCATCAAACAGTTTCCACCCGGCTGCCTGCAGTTTGAAATCGGCATTCAAACCTTTAACCCGGATGTTCAAAATAAAATAAGCCGTCGGCAGAATCATAAAAAAACGCTGGCAAACCTAGTTTATCTGAAAACTGAAACGGCCGTGCATTGTCATATCGACCTAATTGCCGGATTACCGGGCGAAAACCTGCAAAGCTTTGCCGATGGATTCGACCTTCTGGTCTCGTTACAAGCCCATGAAATACAGCTCGGTATTTTGAAACGCCTGCGAGGTACACCAATCATCCAACATACAAAAACCCAGCGCATGGTCTACAACCCGAATCCACCCTATACGGTTTTAAGCACAAAAGATATGGATCGCCAGGCCTTGTTCAGACTCAATCGCTTTTCGCGATACTGGGATATGATTGCTAATTCAGGGCGATTTTCAAATACCCTGCCGAAAATACTCGGTGATAAACCCTTTGCAAATTTCATGGCTTTATCTGATTGGTTGTTTAAAGAAACCGGGCAAACCCATAAAATAACTTTACCTCGTTTGTTCAGGTTATTGCACCAATACAGTAGTGAACAAGTAGCACTCAATAAAGACTTTGATAAAACAGGCATCAAGAATTCTTTTCTGTCCGTCATCAAACTCAATAAAAAAGAGAAAA
>JAAEPA010000339.1 GCA_024222475.1 Gammaproteobacteria bacterium
CGGAACTGGGCCGAAACCTAAGCATTGCTAGCCGGGGAAGCCATCCTGCCCGAGGAGGGAGGGAGGCCGGAAGTTGGTGGGGAGTCAGACCGACGCATAGTACTCTGAGCACGGGAGGGGGTTACGGTGCGGTTACGGGTTACGGTGACAGTTTACTAAATACCAAATGCATCATGCTATCTCTATCTCCATGGCACGATTACCCCGTCTTGTTATTCCCGGTCACCCACACCACGTCACCCAGCGTGGCAACCGAGAAGTATTGCCGCCACCATGCAGCACCAACGAGTAGCCTGGAGCTATAGACCCGCGGATCCAAATCATTGGTCAATGCTATGGCCTCGATGCCATTCCATAGGTTTTTCATTAGGGTTCTTGGATGAGTGATCGTTAGTGGATAGATGCGGAGACCGATTTCACTATGAAAATAAAGGCTCGTCTTGGCAATGCTATGTTTAACAATAGATGCTCGTGCATATAAAAAGCGTAAAATAACATATGTTTATTATACATGATACATTATAAAGATAGAGGTATGGCTAAAAGTCAGGAATAAAACAGAGTATGAAAGACTAAATAAAGTGGATAAATATCTCTTACGCTAAATTAAAAACGAGTGATAAAATTTGACGGTTTTGAGGGTATAATCAGCAAAATCAGGTATACATCATCTAGTTCAAGATCGCCCGACGAATGGGTGAGTTTATGTGTCATATATTTTGAAAAAATACCGGCATGAAATCTAGTGTACACCAAATAAAAATAACATGGACTTCCCAATGAGTAAAAGACTACAAATTATTGCACCGATCCTTTTTGTATTTGCTAGCAATAGCTTAATTGCTGATGAAGATTCAAGGCAGCTGGTTGAGCTGCCAGAAATGATGCAGAAGCACATGATGTCAAATATGCGTGATCACTTGGTGGCTATAAATGAAATACTAGTAAACATGGCAAATGATCGACTAGACTATGCATCAGAAATCGCAGAGTCACGTCTGGGAATGAGTTCGTTAGAATCACATGGTGCAAGTCATATGGCCAAATTTATGCCGGAAGGCATGCGTCAGGCTGGGACAAGTATGCATAGGACAGCAAGCCGCTTCGCACTAAAAGCTCAGGAAGGGGAGGTATTGCCAGCGTATAATGCCCTTTCAGAAATTACTTCCGCTTGTGTGTTATGCCATTCAAATTATCGAATTCGGTGATTCAAATATTTCCTAACGAATAAGGAATGCTACCTAAATAACTTCCCTAACTGCTGCACTAACAATTTGATGCGGCGTATAGAATGGAGTGAATTAATGTGTAAGTTCTGTTGGTCTATCGTGGTATTGCTGTTACTTTTGACAATAGGTATCGGATACAAATTTATTGTACAGGGAGATATCGTTGAAACCTCCGACGCTAGAATAGCGATTCAACTAAATAAAAATGAAAGAGATCTTGTTCTTTCTGAGATGCGGGTGTTTTTGCAAAGTGTGCAACAAATAACAAATGGCGTTACAAAAGATGATATGGAGCAAGTGACTAAATCGGCGCGTAAGTCTGGCCGTAGTGCACAAATGGAAGTGCCAGGTACGCTTGTCGGTAAGTTACCCTTAGCATTTAAAAAGCTTGGTTTTGATACCCATACTAAATTTGACGAACTAGCACTTGATGCTGAGCAATTAGGTGATAGTGAGCATACACTTTTACAATTAAGTACTCTTTTAGAAAACTGTGTGTCTTGTCATTCTGCATATAGGTTTGAGGTCGGAGCAAATGAAAGATAGTCTGACCACAAGCTTCGTGTATACCGTTTCATATCTGTTCGGCTGGATAGTTGTCGGCTAACCCTCCCAAATCCACAATTTAACATAATATACATTATGCGAACCTTATAACACTTTGAAATAAGACTTTGATTTTAGACGTTTTTACACATCTCTAACACCCTCTGAGGGCTCAATTCGTGAGGCCTGTAAACCACCCAGGGCTGAGGCTATGATGCAGGAGACCAATGTAAACAGCGCGGCCCATTGATAATGTATGGGTAGTAATTGGCAGATAGTATTTCCCATATTCAGTGACGTTGGAAACATCTGATTGAGACCCTGTTCTACACCAAGATAGATCGTGCTGGCCAGTAACCAGCCCAGCACACTGGTAAAGATAGCTTGCATTACCGGAAACCAGATGATGCTGTTGGTGCGAAATCCTACGAGACGCATGACGCTGAGTTCACGACGTTTTCGATCTACGTTAGCCCACAGACTGGATCCCAGTGAGAGCGAAAACCCTGACAAGGCCACAATGGCGATGATCCAGAATATATTACTGAGATTGCGGTCTAGAGATTGGACGATTTCTATATCGGCGCTGCGTGTCCTCACCTCAATGCCCTGGGTTTCCAGCGCATTGCGCAATATGGCGACATCATTGATCGATCGTGCATAGAGGCGAAATCGAGGATATCTGCGATCATTGTTGAGTGCTGAAAGATTTCCGGACCAGCCTAAATTTGGTACGGCGTGCCCATCACGATAGTCCTCCAGGGCAATCAACAACGCCAGCGAGACAAAAGCCCCATCACGTACGAATGCCCCAGGATTGGCAACGGCCAAGACCTTCAATGGCAGATGAACCCTTTCTTTTTTACCACCCAGTACTCTAGCGATACTACCATCGATTGTATCTCCCGCCGAGACTTTCAGCTTATGTGCGGCCGAGCGGGATAAGATAATTTCACCCATGCCCTGCGGTATTGGGGTGTTGACGGAAAGTAAAGGTTCACCTTCGGCGGTGGGTAATAATTCCGCTTCAACTATTTGTAGAGGTCGGGCTTCGGGGTTTTGAAAACTTATCGTTGCGGCGATGGCTCGTGTTCTAGGACTGATAAAAGCAACATCATTTCGTTGACTGATTGACCGGAACCATTTTGCTTCATAATGGCCGCTGCCCACCGGCCTGATTTCGCGGTTGCGTGGATCCTGAATCAATTCCTCAGCCATCGAGCTGACAATGCCAAATTTAAGACCAAATAGAACCAGCATGGGCGCCAAGGTGGCTGCCAGGGCAAGCACAAAACAGGCGGACATGCGCCATTCATGGGTATAGTCTCTGATGGCTAACCAACCAACAGTGCGGAATTCAGAAATCAACTTGATTGTGATTACTCCGTAAAAACAGATTCGATGGCTGAACCGGATTGTGAGTTGTTGATACTGTGCTTGAGTCGGCGTAATCCAAGTTCTTCCAATAATTTAAGGTCGTGACTGGCGACGATCATCGTCAGACCGAATTCGTCGGTAAGCTCCACCAGCAGTCCCATGATCCTTTGTGCGGTAGTCGGATCTAATGAAGCCGTGGGTTCATCAGCGATGACAATGGAAGGTCGGTGGATTAATGCGCGCGCAATAGCTACCCGCTGGCGCTCCCCTACCGATAGCATGGTGGGTAATTTATCCAGCTGATGTTTGATTCCAAGGCGAGCCGCTATAGATTCAATCTCCTGTTCGCAATCTAGAGAAAGGAGCTTGCAGGAAAGGCCTATGTTATGGCGTACCGTAATGAATGGCAGCAATCCTCCCGTCTGCAGCACATAACCGATATGATATTTGCGCAGGGTGCTAAGTTTATTGAAGTTGTTGTGTGACCAATATCTGGCAACGTCCTTACTGCTGTTCGAATCAGGATTGAGTCTGAATGTCCCTGCTCTGCTTGGACTCAATATCAGGGCAAGCATATCGAGCAGGGTGCTTTTTCCACAGCCACTAGGACCAACTAAGGCAATCTTCTCTCCCGCCCTGATATTGAGTTCGGGTACGACAAGGCGAAATTCGGCACCTTCGCCCTCACGCAATTTTAGTAGGTTGTTTATTCTGTATACGAAGTGCAACGAAGGCCTCGATTCAACGCTAGTTGATTAGACGTACGGTTCAGTCGTCATGGCTATAAGCCACTGAACGCTGATTTGATGTGAATTTCGTAGTCTTAACAACTAACTACTGGCTCGGCGTAGCGATATGGAGGATTAGGGTAGCATCTCCAGGGCAATAGGAAAGACGGAATCACCATCGACTGGACCTCCGTCCAATGAGATCCAAAGATCGGCGTTGTCATGTATGACTTGATAATAATTAATCTTGCTCTCCAGGCGATGTAAGAATTTCAGCTGCTGCTTTGCGGACCAGATTTCCCAGGTTTCCAGAGCAAGGTTCATGACCTCTCCAGTGTAGGGCAGATCTTCGATATATTCACGCATATACCCTAGATCAGCAAGATTTTTTTCAGTGCTTCCGGTCGTGCGAGTACTGCCGCTGGTGGCAGCTGGATCACGGCTGATAGTGGCGGCTAGGCTTTGTAACTCACTGAGGAAATCACGCGGTGACAGTACGCCTTCCTCTGCAGTATCTAATACTTGTTTAAGTACGTTGTGAAGATCGCTGAGTTGATCCCGGGTCAATAAAACTCTAACCTCAAGGGCACGATGGTCCGGTTTGGTGATATCCCGATCGACCATCCAGGCATTAAATACCGTTGGGATATGCCCTCCTTCCTCTTTTAGCAAATAACGCATCCTGAGAGCATAGCCAAGCTTCGTGATTTTTTGTTTGAAATCACTCAGTTGATTTCCCGAGGGTTGTGTATTGGCCACGGGTGCGATCGACTCCTTGTTGCCGGCTGCTCGCACCTGGTTGGTAATTTTATTGGTAAAAACCCTCAAGGCACGATCGAAATCCGAGATCGAACCCAACTCTATGGGATAGTAGAGTTCCCCGATCTCGGGATAATAGGACAGTTGCTTGTACTGCTCAGTCGCCAAAGCGTGGTTATTCCGACCTTCGGGAGTCTTCAGATGCAGCACCCAGAGTGAAAGACCTTGGTCGTAGGCTAACTGTCGCAGGGCTTGTGCATTCAACCCTGTATGAGCTAGCGGGTCATGTCCTGGTCTAGCACCTGCGTCGGTGATCAAGACGACATACCGGGCATCAAAACCCTCCCAATCTATACCGTCTATGGCTGTTTTAATACCCGCATAAGCGTCTTCGGCAAAGTCTATGCTCGATACCTGGGCCGGTTCGACTGCCGCGATGTTGTTGAAAAAGTTTTGTTCAACTGCGCCGTCTTGGAGCGTGGCATAGGTACGGGTGAGGTATTCGAGCTGAGGTTTGGATTGAATATTATCGCGATACCCGATGAGACCAAAATTAACCTGGTTACTCAATCCATGAGTCTCCAGGTTTTTATAGACCTTGCGTACGACTTCTCGGGTTTGTTCAATATAAGGCCCCATGGAGATAGTGGTATCGATGACGAAGACGATGCCCGATCTATAGTGCTTTTCTATGTTGACGATTGATTCTGTTACCGAGGTCGTCGGCATGGGTTTTGGCCGTTTATTTAAGGGTAAAGTGCTGACCTGCAGTAAACGAGCTTGTTCCTCACCGACATAGACATCTTCATGTTGCAGGATCGGGACGAGATAAAAGTCTTTGAGGATATCTACATAGCCCTTAGGTTGGATTGATATCACGGGGGAGTCGGGGGAGATTTTATGGGCTGCGGCCTTACTGTAAAGTAGGTTGTAGCCAAACAGGTCTTGGGATTCCACTAGACTTTTCAGGGATTCTCGATCGCGGAACATCAACACCCTATCCTGTCCAATTGGATCCTTGAACGAGACAATGAGGGCCTGTTTCCAATCGATGAGTTGCTCCTCCAGGATCCAGCCATCCGGGCCTTTGTATTTATCAATACCCACATGCAACCATTGTTTGCTGGAGATTTTTTTCTTGTCGTATACGTAATAGACGCTAAATGGAGTGGTGGCCTGAGTTTGTGTCGAAGCGGGTTTCCCAGGTTGAACGTGCATTACGGCCTCAGGTCGGCTAAGGACGCGTTGAAAAATCGATTTTTTTCCCGGTAGTAACAAAGGTGTGGAACCGAGTGAACTGGTGATGGCGAAGGCAACGCCGGAGCATGCTAATAGTGCGCCGAGCATCAGCGAAAGAGTGTTCTTCGTATTCATGAGTTTCCTTATCATCATGTCATTTTTCTCTCCGCCACATTAAAAGCAGCACCTTGGCCTCTTCATCTCCTCTGGTTGCGGCGTGTTCAATGAGGTCTTTTAGTTTTTCGATCCGTTGCGCGGCGATTTGGTCTCCTGCATCCGCGGCGATCTTGTACCATTTATATGCTTGTGTCAGGTTGGGTTCTTTAGTGAGGCTGGTAGAGGCGTTGAGATGATTAGGATCATACATGCCGCCGAGTACCCTAGCGGACATAGGATGTGCTTTGCGTGCAGCAAAGAACAACAATAGGTGGGCGTCGTCAAGCTGGCCTTCGGCAATGAAGTTTTCGGCTCTTTTATAAACCCTGTCAAGATCATGGCTTTTAATGTTTTGAGCCTTGAGTTCGGCTATCATCGAGCGTGCCGAATCGCCTGGCCTTGGCTGTGGGTTGCTGGTGGACTGCTGTCGTATTGCTGAGGTTTCAGAGTTGGCTGGAAATCGTTGTTGGCTTTCAAAAAGAAAATAGAGTGCTGCCGCTATCGCGAGTGTTATAACGACGAGCAGCATCACACTCCAAATGGAGAGTTGCTGTGGTTGATCACCTCGGTTATAAGTTGAATTTCTCATTTAAATTCCCTAATGATGTGGGTTCTCGTATCCATTGAAGCGTCAATAATTATAGTTATGCTACTGGTAATCCTTACATAACAGATAGTTCCCGCACCTTAAGAGTATGGCCTAAGATAGCATAAATGAATATTTCATATATAATAATATACTAATATATTTAAAGTAATGCAAAGGGTAGATTACCTGATATGTGCAGCGCTTGTCCATTCAGTGATTTTAACGGCAGTTTTCTGCAATAGTGCAGAGAATTTAGAATTTATACCGAATCAGGTTAAGATTTTATGAAGACGGCCACAAAATTTTCACTTGAAGTTCAACCCGTGCTCCCAAAGCGCCTGTCCGGGCTGGAAGAGCTGGCGAATGACCTGTATTACAGTTGGGACCGTCAGGTTCGCAATCTATTTTTCAGGCTTGATCGCGAGTTGTGGGAATCATGTCGGCATAATCCAAAGGTTTTCCTGCGACGAGTGTCCCAACAACGCCTTGAAAAGGCGTTGGAAGATCGTGGGTTTCTTGAGGCCTACCACCAGCAACTTTCGGTGTATAACACCTACCATCGAGAAGGAATGCGCACCGGGATTGAGCATATCCTAGACCCCAAAACAGATCTGATTGCCTATTTCTGTGCGGAATTTGGGTTTCATGAAAGTTTTCCTATCTACTCAGGCGGCCTGGGTATACTGGCCGGCGATCATTGCAAGGCGGCGAGTGATTTGGCCCTTCCCTTCGTGGCCATAGGTCTGCTTTATCGTAAGGGATACTTTACCCAGACCATCGATAAATACGGCAAACAGCTAGCCCATTACCCAACGATACGTTTTGATGATTTACCAATCACACCGACGCGTGACAGCCACGGTAAAGAGGTCTATATCAAAATTGAGTTATCCGGGCGTGAAGTGCGGCTCAAGGCCTGGCAGGCAAAAGCCGGTCACATTAGGCTTTATCTGCTGGACAGCGATCTGGCGGAGAATCATGAACAAGACAGATCGATCACTTATCAGCTTTATGGGGGGGATAACTCGACTCGCATTAAGCAGGAGATCGTGCTCGGGATTGGTGGGGTGAAGCTGTTGCGTGAATTGGGCCTCAAACCGACAGTCTGGCACATCAATGAGGGACATGCAGCGTTTCAAGTCTTTGAGCGTTGCCGGGAGGCTGTCTCGATGGGAATGAATTTTGATGCTGCTATAGAATTGATTGCCTCGGGGACTGTATTTACCACCCATACTCCTGTTCCAGCCGGACATGATGTTTTTGATAAGGCGCTGTTCTTGAGTTTTTTCCACAATTATTCGGAAAACTTAGGCATCGGTGAAGAGCAACTGTTCAGTCTCGGTAATTTTCCAGGTGATGAAGACAGTTTCAACATGACTGCCTTGGCTTTGCGTGGATCACGGTTTCACAATGGTGTGAGCCGTATCCATGGTAGCGTGGCTTCGAAAATGCAATCCTATGTATGGTCGCAGATCTCGTCCGAAGAAAATCCAATTTCCTATGTGACCAACGGTGTACATCTATCTACCTTTTTGGCTAGAGAGTGGGTGAACCTGTTTGATATGAGATTTAGCGATTGGCGAAACGAGCTGCTCAATGAACAGTATTGGCAACATATCGATGAGATTCCAGATATTCGATTCTGGAGCGTACGCCAGGAGCTTAAGACCGTCATGTTTCGGTATGTGTCTAGCAAAGCGAGTTTTCAGCATCGCCGTAATGGCGTGAATGAGAACGCTGTCGCGCGGATTATAAGTCATCTCCAAGCCAGTGAATCCGACACCCTGGTTTTAGGCTTTGCCCGCAGGTTTGCGACCTACAAGCGAGCTACATTATTATTTTCTTATCCGCAACGGCTGGCGCGAATACTGAGTAATCCTGAGCACCCCGTCATCTTGATCTTTGCTGGGAAAGCCCATCCCAATGACCAACCAGGTCAGCAACTGATTCAGCAGATACATGATTTCTCGATGCGTCCGGAGTTTCTCGGAAAAATTCTGCTCCTAGAGGGGCATGATCTGGCTCTATCCAGAAAACTGGTGGCGGGGGTTGACGTCTGGATCAATAATCCAGAACATCCTCTGGAGGCCAGTGGTACTTCAGGTGAAAAAGCGGGTATTAATGGGGTACTTAACCTCAGTGTTTTAGATGGCTGGTGGGCAGAGGGATTCAATGGTGAGAACGGTTGGGCCATTACACCTCAGGGATCGGATAGTGATGCTGTACAAAGGGATAAAGAGGAGGCTAAGGAGCTACTGGATATACTCGAATACGAAATATTACCCGAATACTTTGACCGGGATCACCAGGGATACCCACCTAGGTGGGTAAAGCGTTCCAAGGCTTCAATGAAATCTCTTATACCGCATTACAGTGCCCAGCGAATGGTCATGGATTATGTACACAAATTTTACGGGCCTGCCAAAAACCAACATAAACGCCTATTGGATCATCAGGCCAGACCTGCTGCTGAATTAGCACAGTGGAAGAAGAAGGTAAGGGAATTATGGTCAGGTGTTTCGATGCAGCTTGCTCATGAGATTCCGACCGAGATCAAATACGATGAAATATTGTCGCTGAATGTACTAGCATTCTTAAATGGACTTTCACATGATGACGTTGTTGTTGAATGTTTGTTCGGACAGGAGGATGAACATGGTCGCTTTAAACTTAATAAGTGCCATAAACTAAGTCCTGAACAACAGGAAGAAAGTGATCAAGAGACCTTTTCTATGACGTTGAATCTCGATAGCGCTGGGATGCAGTATTATAAAATAAGAATGTATCCCTACCATTCTCTGCTCAGTCATCCTTTCGAGTTGGGGTTTTTAATTTGGTTATGATTTATAGCCTGGATATTCCATAAATTTACGCGATGGTCGCGTAGAGATTTGTTTTTATAAGGGGTTTTACTCCAGGCATCCAGCCTTGCGCCCTCCGGGCCAGCAAAGCTGTTCAAATCCGCTCTCGGCGGATTTGTGCGAAGGAGCGACGTACCCATGACTACGGCCTATTGAGCATAATTTCTTGTGTGAATAAGGATCAAGCGAGTTCTTGGACAGCCTCCTAATGCAACTGAGATCATCAATTCGACTCTAACCTTTCGCTAGCAGCCCGTCTCGCCTCTTCGCGGTATTCAGTTCGGTATCTATAAATACGCTGTTTTGCGATTAAGGGTTCACTTTCAAGCTTTAAATCACTACGTTGTAGACGAAAGCTACGTGGGGCATCTTTCTCAGGTAGTTTTCTCAACCTGGGCAGTGCGCCTTTATGCCGGCTGGGATAGAAGATCGGAGCACTAGCGTAGAATTGTGCTCGTTTAACAACTGGATGATTAGAATCTGACCAGGCAACATTAGCTCTAACCTGTTCACGAAGTGGTGTTACGATCGCGAGGGGTTCTTCAAGTTCTAATGATGTAAGCTTTTCATAATCTACCTCTGTAGATTTAGACAACTCTCCAGCCTGTTTAGATATTTTTTCCTCATATTCCTGCCGAACCTCCTTCACCGTAGTGTAGCTGACCTTTCGTAAATTTACCCAGCTGTAAGAAACTTGGCTTGGAGTCTTTTCGAAACAGCGAAATGCTCGTGTGGCTTGTCTTTGATTGAGTCGTGAATGTCCAAGCATCGACAGTACGACTCGCAACCATTGACGTTTAATCATATCGCCGGTATCTCTATCCTGAACTAGGACGTTGATGCCTCTAGATTGTTTTAGAACTAGAGCGAGTCTAGTTCGTGCCGAATTAACATCCTGCACACAATTCAATGTGTGTTTCGAGGATCCAACTAAGGCAGGGAAAAGTAAGCTGTCTGTGCCACCCTGCCCTGGTTGATAATCAAGTAACCTCAATGCTCCAATTAATATATGTCTAGGTTTTTCTTCCTCATGAGTATCATAGACCCATATTGGATAATTTCGATCAGCTTGTACAGCCTTAATCAGTTTGTCTTGTGAATTCTCAAGTTGAGTCATGGCAGTGGTAATAGCTAGCCGTAACTCAGGACCTAATCGCCGACCTTTTTCATCTAGATATTCAAAATACATGGCATATCAATTGAGTTATTAATGTTTGATATTATACAATATCCTATATATTTTGTGAGAAGTATATCAATATAAAAATGGATAAAAATATTATCAGGTATAAATAAATAGAAGAAATGATATAAAAGATGCTACTATATAATGAATCATGTATAATATACGAATTATAGTTGTTTAGCTAAAGGTCACTGTATGTGGAAATCTTGAGAAATGTTGGAGTAGAAAGCGCGTATGAAGTGGAATTTCAATTCCTTTTGAGGGCAAAGCAGAACAATATCTAAAACCATATTCAAATCTATATGCTATTCAAACAAGGAGATGATCCTCCAGCTGTTGAAGTTTCTGTTCAACAAATCGGTCGATTCCCCCTGAATTTTCGTCGTTTAGACTCGCGGTTGTGGGACTAAGAGAACTCTCTTCTGACAACCGCTCTAAGGCACTGATCATCAGTAACAAAGTAACCCTGTCCTTCCCTTGAAACTCCCGATGTAAGAGAATTTTGAGGCGAGCCAATACCTGTTGCATCTGCACCGAACGATTTTTCCGAAGGATCGAATACGTAGACTCCATCCTACCCTCTCATCACATATAAGTTATCTTATACATTCTAGAGTTAGATGCAATAATCCCGCCATCAGTAAATATGCGGATTAATCTTACTGGTCTGGATATTCATAGCTCGTTTAGGCGAGATTTTGACACATTTGACAATAGCTTGGCTTTCCCATTCGCCGTGAAGAATGTCCATCAGGATCAACCCCAGCAAAGAAACCACATTCGGCAGTATTGTGCTATCAATGGATATTAACACCCGGCCACTTCAACATATATTGCAGAGTTTTTAGGATAGGCTTCCGATGGATTATGAATATTTAAAGAAGTAAGTTGAAATTCTGTAGAATTGAATTACTTCTCTTCACTATTCTTCACCGCCTGCTCAATATGTTCTAACAACTGTTCATCCAGTTCAGGGATATCAGGCAGAACATTAGCATCTTCAATAATCGGACTGAGCTGCTCATGAAGAGTTTTACACAGTTTGTGCGAATCTCTGTAATTAGCCACCACTTTTACACCATCCTCAAGTGTACTCTCCACTTTTGTCAGGCGTTGCTCTAAATCTTGTTTTTCCTTACGAAGTGAGCGCGAATCACTCTCAGCCCGCCTACGCGCTTCAGCTTCATCATACTTCTGTTTTTTAAGTGCTCTGAGTTTTTTAATCACATTCTCAGGCGTATCAGCCAGGGCGACATTGATTGCTTTGAGTGATTTACGATTTTCAGCGAGTTGTTTCTTAATCTTTTTCTGCTCTTTGGCAAAAGCCACACTTCCATCAGCCAACTTTTGTTCGGCGACACCTAGAGCACTCTTCGCATCATCCTTAGCCTCTTGTGCCGCAGCAAGTGCCTTTTGGCTACTTTCCATTCTCCTTTCCATTTCAGCAACAGCTATAGAGGCCCTCTCCTGCGAGGATTTTATTCTTACGTCGGCCTCTATCCCTTCTTTGATTGCCTTATCAAGCGCTTTTTTTAGCTCATCTGTACTACATTCAGGATCCAGACCCAAAGCATCTGTAGCCGTCCCCATCATCACTTGCTTACTTATTGCAAGATCTTTCCACACACGTAATTGCACCTCTAATTCAGCTTGACCCACATGGTTCTCCTCTGTTGAATACTGATTTTTTGTTAAACATTCTAGCCTAATAGATAGGTTCAGATAGCCATATTTACAAGGCCGAATCCTAGATTCTACAAGTGATCTAGGTATAAGTAATTGAAGTTTACTTCCAGGTTATAAGGTGTTTTATAGAGCGATTACTAAAGAAGAAATGCATCACCACCTTATTATTGCTTCATGTATAAGATACTACATTTTTCCTTCTCTAGACTAGGCGTCCATAGTGAAATTATTGCCTGCCCCCTTGCGATACCAACATTCCGCCCTCAACATCTTGATAGTGATGATCTAAATATAATGGCCTAGCCTGTCCGGCTTAGGCGGGTTAATGAATAAAACCAGTAGGCAACGGATTAGGTTCACACTAGTCTGAATTGTGGCAGACAAAACCATCATCTACCATACGAGAATCATCAGAGGGAATCGAAACAGAAACACTAGATATTCTAAAAAAGTTCACAGCGGTTACAAATGAGATTTAACCCTGATATTTCATGATTTTCGCGAAGGAGTAGCGTACCCATGACTACATCTAACTGGGCTAAATCTCTTGTGATAATAAGGATTAAGCGAGGGCGTTTGTAATCTATGAAACATCTGGGTTAAGAGCACTTAGAGCGTATGCAGAAGCAAATTCTGCATATTGCATGTGGCGATCTATGTTGAACAATGAGCGATATGGGAAGAATGCCAATGTCCGGTGTCCAAGTGGTATGGGTAGCATAACACTTAGATTATACACCATCAAATCACAGGAAAAGAAATGTTGCGGCCAACACCAGTGCCTCTATTTGATTATCAATCTTCGATTCATCAATATTTCGCGAAGATCAGGAAGATTTCTTTCAACTTCCTTCATCCCTTTTAGTTTAAGACTATAGTCCTTTAACCCACGAAGAACATCACGCCTGCTAACGATGCCTAAAAGCATGGTTTTCTTCACGACCGGAAGATGACGATAACCCTGCTGAGTAAATATTGAAGAAACGGTAAACACATCGGTCTCTGGAGTAACACACACAGGTATGTGTTTCATCATGGACTCAACAGTGATATTGGGGTCATCATAAAAGATTGCATCAGTAAGATAGTCCATGCAATCACGCTCCGTAATCAGCCCCACCAGTTTATTCCCGTTACTCATGGGAATTACCACAGGCACATTGGAGACCTTTTTTTTCAGTAATAAATCTACGACCTGAATAAGCGGCATCTCAAGTGTCGCTGTTACGAGATCCGTAGTCATGAAATCAGCAACCACGGGTTCTTTCGTTTGCCGAAGGGTATCTCGTCTTCTGTCAGCCGTCTTAACCATTATTGTAGTTCCCCTTAAACGGTACGATATTGCCCTAACTCGGATATTTCATGAATTTGCGCGATTATCGCGTAGAAATTCGTTTCCACAAGGAATTTTTCGAAGGAGCAGCGTATGCACGATTACGGCCGACTGAGAAATATTTCTTGTGGAAACAAGGATCAAGCGAGGGCGTGTGTAATTTATGAAACATCCGGGCTAGAGCTTCAATGGAACAGATGAGCGCATATCGTGTACGAACATTGGATACTGTTCCCGATCGCCACTTTCATATGCATCAGGAGGATTAACCGCTAGTGAAAGATCGTTTTTCAACAGATAATCGATTACAGCGCGCGCCAAGGCCTGCACGTTCTTTTTATGCGCCGCGGTCATTGGTTTTCCCAAGCTGGGCGCAACAACGACATTTCTGAACCCGAGAAAGTCGCTCAACTCCTCCGGAATATTACCCTTCTTCAAATCACTGTGGGGCACCGTAAACGCTGCGCCCTGTATCCTTTTCTCTTTCAATGCTAGAGCCAAGGTCTTGTTATCACAACAACTTCCGCCGCGTGAGGTATTGATGATGAAAGGTCTCTTTTTGGAAAAGGCAATTCCATCTCCTCCAATGAGGGTTTCCTCCCCACGCGTATGGATGCTGATGATGTCGGCCCGTTCGATGATCTCCTCAAACTGGCAGTATTCGATGATAGGTCGTTCCAGTGGGTAGGGTTGGTGGAAATCCCGGTAGACCGACAAAGGATTGTTGTCATAACCCAAGATTTTTTCACAGTGTGGACCGACCTCTTTGGCGATTGCCTGGGCTACCCGCCCGCAACCGATCAGTCCGATCGTCTTGTCCGCCAACTCGTAGCCCGTGTGTGCCTCAGGGAGTATTTCTCTTACCTCCTTGAAGATACAAGCCTTTTTAGGGTTCGACTTGCAAAATGATTTGCTGGCCATGAACACCATCAGCCTTTTCGTCAACTTGGCCGCCTCGAAGGTATTACCATATTCGGTCATTTTGACTACGATGCCATTATTGGTCGCATCCATAGTGCTGAGATTATTGAGGGTGTCACCCACCACCCCGATCACCCTAACATGCCGCCCCCCTGCCACCATGACCTCCGCGGGAATCCGAGTTCGGCCCCTGATCATCATGGCGGAGTATTTACCAAAGCGTACCAGCGCCTCTAAGCTTCCTTCCCTAGGGGTAACCACATCGGTTTCGATCTTTGCATCACTGAAAAGATCGCTAACCAAGGGAGCTAAATCATGATCAATAAGCGCTCTTTGTTTTACCATTTCCACTAACCCTCGCTTACCACAAAGCCTCTAGCGCCTTAAGGACATCTCGGCGACTAACCTGTCCAACCAATCGATTGTCCTTTAAAACCGGATAGCGACGATAACCGTCCTGGAGAAACATCGTAGCGACCTCCACCATGCTAGCGTCTGCGTCTACTGTCTTGACAATCGGTTGCATATATTCGGCGACTCTACCAGCCGATTCCCCATGATAGCTCGCCGTTAGGGCAATTTTCAAGCAGTCCTGCTCCGATAGCACCCCGACCAGGTCGCCGGTCTTATCGACCACCGGCGCACCGGAGATCCGGTTTTTGATAAGCATGTTTATTGCTCGCAGCACACCCATCTCGGGCGTGAACGTAACGAGACTTGCCGACATATAGTCTTTGACAATAGCTGATTTTGGCACGGATTACCTCCCCGAATATTTGCAGTAGTGTGTGCAAGCTTTTCGTTAAATAGGGCCTGCCATCTGGCTCTAATGATTGATAAAATAGTCATAAGGGCCCTTCACCGCAGATTTTCTATTTTCGTTTAGGCCCCACAGCAATTAGATTTAGGTGGCCTGCTTACGACGTTGTCTGTTGGGACAGACCTTCTCCTTGGCATGATCTTTATCACCTTTATTCCCACAAACCCCGCTACAGGCATCCCCAGCGTCAAGTCCGGGGATATTTCGTCCACCCCCACAAGTACCTTTGATTGGTGTTTTTCCATACAGCACACCTACACTCATCCCTAGGATGCAGACGGCGATTACTACAAATGTGAGTATAAACAAGGCCATGACTTATTCATTCGCCAAAAAGTATCGACTAAACGCTGGTGTCGCCTGCTCGGTAAATCCCGTTGCTGACTTGCTTACAAAAAACACAGCAAGATTGTTCCGTTGCGCCAGACTATAACCCTCAGTGGACCCAATCACCATGAACGCCGTTGCCATGGCGTCCGCATACATAGCAGTATCCGCAATGACGGTTACCGAGGCTAGACTATGATCTATGGGTAGACCAGAACGCGGATCTATGGTGTGCGAGTAGCGTTTACCTTCCTGTTCGAAATAATTTCGATAATCTCCGGAAGTGGCCACCCCTTTGTCTCCTGGTTGGATGACACTGTGGATAGCCCGCACCTCGGGAGCAGGACGCTCAACGGCAATTTTCCAAGGTATCCGGTGGGTATTATAGCCCTTGAGCCGCAGTTCTCCTCCTACCTCGATCATGTAATTGGATATTTCCAAGCCATCAAGATGATCTGCCACTTTATCCACAGCATAGCCCTTGGCAATCGCCGACAAATCGATATAGATCTCCTCCAGGTCTTTCTTTAATGCTGGGGGGTTCTCACGGGTATGTACGTGCCGGAAACCTACCCGAGCCAGTTCGGAATCGATCTCAAGTTTAGCGGGAATACGTTCAGGGCGTAACGTCGGACCAAACCCCCAAATATCTACCAGTGGGCCGACCGTGATATCAAAGGCCCCCTGGGTCATTGTACTAACCCTGAGGGCCTCGTCAACAACCGTGATCATCTCCTGGGATACCGGGATCCACTGAGTACTCCTGGCATCATTGAATCGAGAGAGTTCGGAATCGCTTCGGTAGGTAGACATCTTAGTGTCAACCTCGCCTAAGAGGCGCACAATATCCTCACCTAGAGCGGTAGGCAGCACCGCTGCGGGTAGTTCCACAACCTTGACCGTATACTGAGTTCCCATAGCGGAACCAGAAAAACGGTACATTTTCCTCTGTTCCGCAGGCTTGTCACAGGCGCTAACAACAAGACACAAACCCAGCAGCCCGACCCAAGCCCGCCATCGATATCGCCATCTATTGAGGCAACAATCCCGCCGCACCGATCTACCCGAAGTCGTCGAGCAGAATATTCTCCGGCTCTACCCCCAGGTCTTCGAGCATCTTGATCACCGCAGTATTCATCATCGGCGGACCGCATAGATAATATTCACAGTCCTCCGGGGCTGGATGGTCCTTGAGATAGTTCTCGTACAGGGATTGGTGAATGAAACCCGTATAGCCGGTCCAATTATCCTCAGGCAATGGATCTGACATGGTCAGCGACCAACTGAAGTTGTCATTATTGGCCTGAAGCTCATCGAACTCCGCGATATAGAATGACTCGCGCAGACTCCTGGCCCCGTACCAATAACTCATCTTGCGTTTTGACTTGAGGCGCTTCAACTGATCGAAGATATGCGAGCGCATCGGCGCCATACCCGCACCGCCCCCGATAAACACCATCTCGGCATCGGTTTTCTTAGCGAAAAACTCACCAAATGGCCCGGAAACCTGAACCTTATCTCCTGGTTTCAGATTAAAAAGAAATGAAGACATCTTCCCGGTAGGCACGGAATCGTCTGCCCCTGGTGGAGGCGTGGCGACCCTAATATTGAGAATAATGCGATCCTTCTCCTCAGGATAACTGGCCATGGAGTAGGCGCGCTCAACGGTTTCCTTGACGTTCGACTCAATGCTCCACATGTCATAGCGATCCCATTCCTCACGGTATTCCTCTTCGATGTCGAACTCATCGTACTTGAGCCGATGCGGTGGGCATTCTGTCATCACATAACCACCGGCCTTGAACTCGATCTTTTCCCCTTCGGGCAGATCCATGACCAATTCTTTGATAAATGTCGATTCGTTCCGGTTGGAACGCACCGTGCATTCCCATTTCTTCACCCCAAAAACATCATCGGGGACCTGAACCTTCATGTCTTGGTTCACGGTGACCTGACAGGACAAACGCTCACCTTGCGCGGCTTCCCGTTTAGTGATAATAGAGGTCTCGGTCGGTAGGATGGCACCGCCACCCTCGAACACCTTGACCCGGCACTGACCACAGGTACCTCCTCCCCCACAGGCCGCCGAGATAAATAATTCGGCATCGCCCAGTGCGACATTGAGCTTCGACCCCACCGCCGCCGAAACAGATTTTTCCTCGTTGACCTCGATGGTGACATTGCCGCTGGCGACCAACCTCGATCTGGCGGCGAGGATAATTAACACGAGGCTCAGCACTATCCCCGTGAACATTGAAACACCTAAGCCAATTTCCAGCATGTTTACCCCCCTAATTCAGATCACCATTGATGGTCATCGTAACCGCTGCCCTCACCCGAACGACCCGCCCCCAAGGAAAGAGGACATTTGAGGAGAGGACTGTACAGTTGATGGTCATCAGGCCTTTATTATAGTTGTATTCCCGAAAAGGCCATGAAGCCCAGAGACATAAGACCCGTAGTGATAAAAGTGATACCCAAGCCCTGCAGACCATCCGGTACATCGCTGTATCTAAGCCGCTCCCGGATACCGGCCAACGCCACCAGGGCCAACGCCCATCCAAACCCTGCCCCCAGCCCGAAAACAACACTCTGACCGAAGTCGTATTCGCGCTCCATCATGAACAGCGACCCGCCCATGATGGCGCAATTCACGGTAATCAGCGGCAGGAATATACCCAAGGCGCTGTACAGTGCGGGAAAGAACTTTTCCAGAATCATCTCCAGGATCTGCACCATCGCGGCAATCACCCCGATATAGCTGATCAGACCCAGAAAACCCAGATCGACGCCGGTTAGACCCGCCCACTCCAGGGCGTCCTCTTTGAGCAGATACTGAAAAATCAGGTTATTCGCCGGGACCGTAATGCCTTCCACGACGATTACGGCGACCCCCAAGCCGATGGCGGTCGAGACCTTTTTTGAGATCGCCAAAAAGGTGCACATCCCCAGAAAAAAAGTCAAAGGCAGATTTTCGATGAACGCCGCTTTAATGAACAGTCCAAGATAAGATTCCATCACACCACCTCGGTTCGGTGAACCTGCCGGATCTGGTAGGCCGGTTTCTCGACCTGTTCAGTCTTCCAACTTCGTACCGCCCAAATCAGTAGACCAATGATGAAGAATGCACTAGGCGCGAGCAGCATCAGTCCCATCGGATAATACCAACCCCCTTCGGTGACCGGCTTCAGTATCTGCAGTCCCAACAATGATCCAGAGCCGAATAGTTCCCGTGTCGCCCCGACCACGACCAGCACCAGGCCGAATCCCAGACCGCTGCCAATTCCATCGTAAAAACTCGCGCCTACAGGATTCTTAGAGGCAAAGGCCTCGGCCCTGCCGAGCACGATGCAATTGGTAATGATCAGACCAACGAATACCGACATTCTTTTACTGAGATCGTAGGCAAACGCCTTGAGGGATTCATCGACCAGTATTACCAGCGAAGCAATGATGGTCATTTGCACGATGATTCGGATATTACCCGGCATATGGTTACGAATCATACTGACAAACATGTTTGAAAATGCCACCACCACCGTCAACGCAACGGCCATGGTCAAGGCCGTAGACAAAGAGGTCGTCACTGCCAGGGCGGGACATATGCCGAGAATCTGCAGGACGACGGGATTATTGTCCACCAGGGGGTCAAGAACGACCTTTTTGGTATCTTCATTCATATTTATCCCCTTTTGTAATACGCATTATTCATTATTTATATGCCTACTTTATACCCACTGACCCGATCCGACTTGGGGGCATTCGCTATCCCGAAGGTGTCGATATACGAGACAACAGTGGTTGATAACCAGCCTCACTGAACCAGAAACGCACCAGGTTGCCAACCCCACGGCTGGTCAGGGTGGCTCCGGCAATACTATCCACTTGATGCACCGCCTCTGGGCGACTCTTGTCAACGACCCCTTTGATAACCTCGATCTTAGCCGCGCCCGTTGCATCATAGATTTGTTTCCCCTGCCATTTAGCAAGCCATCGCGGATTTTCTATTTCGCCACCTAGGCCGGGGGTTTCACCCTGTTCGTAGAAACTCATACCCGAGATGGTCGAACCATTGCGATCAAGGGCAAGAAAACCATACAGGGTAGAATAAAGACCCGCGCCTCGGATAGGTAAGATAATATTTTTTATCTGTTCCTGATCCTTGACCAGATAGACCACACTGTATTTCTCCTGCCTTCTCAGCTTGGCGATATCCTCTTTCGCCGCTAACGGAGCACTCAGCTCGGGATCCTTCAGTGCCTGCTTGAGTTTGTATTTCTGAAGATCGATATGTTCCACATACTCACCGGTGGCCAGCTCCACCATCTTGGTCTCGATTTGCTTGAACAACTCATCGACCGCCTTACCTTCCTCCAGCAGACCCGCTGCCTTGAGGATATTCTTTTTCCGGTCGATCGCCTTGTTACGTTCCTGTATAGGTCTAAGCACCACCGCAGCCGTGGAGACCAACACAGAACAAACCAAACACAGTGAGATGGCCACGATCAATACGTTGGCTATACTATCTTTCGATCTCTTCTTGGAAGTGTTGTCGTTAGACATTGCGCCGCACCCTCCTCCTGACGTTGGTCCACACCACAAAATGATCAATCAGTGGTGCAAACACGTTAGCAAACAGTATGGCGAGCATCATGCCCTCCGGAAAGGCCGGGTTAGCGACGCGTATCAGAATGACCATAAAACCGATCAACGCCCCATAGATCCAACGCCCGGCATTAGTCGTCGCTGCCGATACCGGATCGGTTGCCATGAAAACCATACCGAAGGCAAAACCTCCCAACACCAAATGCCAGTGCCAGGGAACGGCGGCCATGGGATTGCTACCGCCATCGATAAAATTGAACAGCAGCGTCGTTACAATCATTCCAAGCATCACACCGGCCATGATCCGCCACGAAGCCACCTTAGTATAGATAAGGAATGCGGCCCCGATGAGACACATCAATACCGAGGTTTCTCCCAATGAACCCTGCACATTACCGATGAACATCTGCATCCAGGAAATATCCGCCTGGGCCAGCGCATCCATGCCGCCGGTATTTAACAGCGACAGCGCGGTCGCCCCGCTAAACCCGTCCACCGCGGTCCATACGGCATCTCCCGAGATCTGTCCAGGATAGGCAAAGAACAAGAAGGCGCGACCGGTCAATGCAGGATTGAGAAAGTTTTTACCGACCCCACCGAACACCTCCTTACCGATGACCACCCCGAACGACATACCTACGGCCACCTGCCAAAGTGGTATGTTCGGCGGCACAATCAGGGCAAACAGCAACGAAGTCACCAAGAAGCCCTCATTGATCTCATGGTTACGTACCGCGGCGAACAATACCTCCCAGAAGCCTCCAGCGGCCAGGGTTACGATATAGATCGGCATGAAATACATAAACCCGTGCCAGAAACAGGCCCACAGGCTATCGGGATCATAACCGGTGCCAAAGAAGTCAAGGACGATGCCCCGCCAACCGGCGACCGAGGCAATACCCAACTCAGCCATGGCCGAGTTGGCCTGGAACCCGGCATTCCAAAGCGCGTAAAGGGTACAGGGAACGGCCGCCAGCACGACGATGATCATCAGCCGCTTAAGATCGATTCCATCGCGCACATGCGGTGCGCCTCGGGTGACCGTCCCGGGCGTGTACAACACCGTATCGATGATCTCATAGACGGCGGCAAATCTCTCAAAACGACCGCCCTTGGCGAACAATGGATGCAAATCATCCATAAAACGTCTTAGCATGCGCATCAGCCTTCCCTCTCGATTTGGGTGAGGTTTGCCCTCAGTACAGGCCCGTAGTCATACTTACTGGGACACAGGAAACTACACAAGGCAAGGTCTTCTTCATCCAACTCCAGGCAGCCCAGTCTTTGGGCGGAGTCGGTATCGCTCACCAATAGCGCACGCAGCAAGGGAACCGTTAAAACATCCAGCGGCATAACATCCTGGTAGGGTTCAATAGGGATCATCGCTCTAGGACTGCCGTGCTGAGAGGTACTGAAGGAAAATTTGCGTTTTTTGAAAAATGCGGAGGCAAAAACGTTAGTCGCGGAAAAATCATTTAAACCCAGGCCCAACCAGCCGAGAAAATGACGCTCCCCTCCTTCCTGCAATACCGATACCTGAGTGTGATAACGCCCAAGATAGTTGGCCCATCCGGCGGCCCGCCGGCCCGACAACAGAGAGCCGGATACAACGCGACAATTTTCATCCAGCAGCTCGCCCCGAACCAAGGTCTTGGTATTAGCCCCCATCCGCGTGCGAATCAGGCGGGGCCGTTTTACCATCGGCCCGGCTAGCGAGATCACTCGCTCTGTGGATAGGCGACCGCTGGCAAACAACTTCCCGATGGCAATCACATCCTGATAACCAAGATACCAGACGACCTTGGTCGCGCTGACCGGATCCAGGAAATGGATGTGCGTCCCCACCAGTCCACTGGGATGAGGTCCCGAAAAATCAGCCACCGTAATCGATGCAGCATCCGGGACCGGCACATCGGCTTGCGGATATTTACACACATACACCTTATCTTTACTGAGCTTGGTTAAAACCACCAGCCCATTCATGAAATCTTGGCGGCGTTCCTTAATCACCACATCGGCACGCGCTGCCAGCGGATTACTGTCCATGGCGGTGACAAAGATGGAATGGGGCGTGCTGCCGGGCTCAGGCACCTGGCTGAAAGGACGTGTTCGCAACGCGGTCCAAAGTCCCGACATTAAAAGGTTTTCTTTTACCTGCTCGGCGGACAAGCCCTTTAGCTCATCTTGAGCGTAAGCGGTAAAGGTCTCCTCCTCATCACCCTCCAACCGAATCGCCACTGATTGCAAGACACGTTTGGCACCTCGGTTGATTCCAGTCACCGTTCCCGCACCAGGTGCGGTGAAAACAATCTCGGGATTTTTCTTATCCGTGAACAATGCCTGCCCAAGTTTGACCCGATCGCCTTCGGCAACCTTCATGGTCGGTTTCATCCCGATATAATCGCTCCCCAACAGGGCTACCGACGCGATATCCGGCCCGTCGTGGATAACCTGTTCGGGCTCACCACCAACGGGTACTTCCAAGCCTTTTTTAATTTTCATCTCCCCACCCTATTCTCAGGTATAACACCTGATCCTCAGCTGCAATTGTTAGATGCTGGCATGGCGAAACATCAGGTTTTCGGAGTTTCGAGAAACCCAATCAGCACATATGAAGTAAGAAACGGGACTAATGGAACAGGAAGGCGGTTTATTAAACACTTATTTATTACCTCCGAGATTGGGCATGTTTATCTTTATTTTTTTCGACCCGGTTTCGCTTCCAAGCAGAGCGCGGCAATCGGATCCTGCCTTGATCTATGTTGCTTTTTTATTTTTGCTTATATGACTGACAATCCATTCAAGCACGGCGCAAGATTGCTACTGCATGATTCTTTGATCACCGAAGACTCAGGGCTGATTATCATTTATTTTATTTGTATCGCAGCGCTTCAAAGCACACTGCAGGACAACAAAACCCTTTGAATACTTTTCTTTTTATTTTAATTACTTAGCTGCTATAGAACGGCTGTCAATCATTGAGGGAAATCTTTCTAGCATCAAGGACCATTCTCTTTTCACAGCAATTCTAAATGTGAAAAGCCTTATTAAACAACGCATTAAATGCAACATTATCAAGCTGGCGGCTTCAATAGAATATGATTCGTCTGAGGGACATAATGTAACTCATTGTTTTAATAC
>JAAEPA010000340.1 GCA_024222475.1 Gammaproteobacteria bacterium
AACGCCGAATACGAGCGATAAGGCAAGTCAGATAGGGAAGATATTTAGGTAGCATTCCTAATCTAAGGTATCGAGTTTTTCCTTGAGCAAAATGGAGATATCGGCAAAAAGGTCGGCCACCTCTTCGCGGGCACGCTTTTTGTCATTCAATCGATCGGCAATTCTATCCATCTCCTCTCTCAATTGATTCCCTATGATCTCAAGTTGTCGTGCAGTATCCCTACGTATTTGTTGAAGGTCTTCATCGAATCGTTTTTCGATTCGATCGAGTCGACCCCGCAAGTCGGCCATTTGTTGGCCGAACAGGATCTCCCGGATCCTTTCCAGATTGTTATCGCTGGTAGTTCCCACAATAGTATGGGACGATTTTTGTTCTGACATGTCCTTATTCTTTGCCTTCTGTTTTTAACCCGGATATTTCATAAATTACACACGCCCTTGCTCGTCTGGCCCGGATATTTCATGATATTTCCCGGCTAATTTGATACTTGCTCCAGCCGGTAACCGTGTTGGTAGATTGCAATTAATCGCCAGTCGGTGCTGTCTGTAGAAAGACTAAGTTTGCGGCGCAAACGGCTGATATGGGTGTCTACCGTACGGGTATTGATAGCCGCGCTTCTGCCCCAGACCGATTCCAGAATGTGACCCCTTGACAATATTCGACCGGAATTGCGGAATAGAAAAAGCGCCAGATCAAATTCCTTGTCGGTCAGCGGGACATGATTCCCCTCGTGTGTCACCTGCCGGTGTTGGCGATCGATGACGTAGGGATGAAATTTTATCATCCGAATTGAGTTTTCCTCGGGGCATTTACGGCGAGAGATGACATTGATGCGCGCCAGCATCTCGAGTCGTTTTATGGGTTTGGCCATATAGTCGTCCGCCCCTCGCTCTAGCGCGGTTACCACATCGGTCTCGCTGTCCCGTTGAGTAATGAACAGTATCGGAATGGGCCAATCGATGTTTTCGCGCACCCAAAGTAATACCTCAAGCCCGCTCATGCCGGGGACCAGCCAGTCGAGAATAAGCAGGTCAAAACTCTCGGTAAAAGTGCGCCTGATGATGTCGCGACCGTTGTTGAATACGAGGGTCTGATGTCCAGCTTGACTCAACCACAGCTCGGTGAGCTGGGCTTGATCCGGGTCGTCCTCGAGTAGAGCGATGCGCATAAGGTGCTATTTTTTTTCTTTGCTGTGGCTCGTTGATGATTTTTTTGCAGTGGATTTCTTGCTATCAGATTTTTTTTTAGAGGTCTCCTTCTGTTTGGCGGTCTCTTTTTTCTTGGTGGTGTTGTTCTTATCTTTTGACTTGGCCGGTTCATGAGCTTTTTTACTGCTAGTTCCTGCCTTCTTTTTATCTTCGGATGCGGGCGTGCTCGCCTTTTTAGTTTTGGATTTAGGCTTATCCGTGGTCGTGGGTTTCGATACGCCCTTGGTCAATGAGAGGTTTTTCTTGTTTTTTTTGAGTGTTTTCTGGCCTATGCCCTCGACCTTCAATAGTTCATCGAGGTTTTTGTAGGCGCCGTGTTTTTTCCGATAATCGACAATGGCCTTTGATTTCACCGATCCGATACCTTGCAAATGCTGTTGCAGCGTTTCGGCATCCGCCTTGTTGATGTTGACTACCTCAGCGAACAGGGCCGGGGCGGCGAATAACAAGAGTAGTCCGAGGATTAAATATTGCAGCTGTGCCTTCATCTTCGACTCCTTGGGTTTTATATTGTAAGCGTGGTTATTGTAATCTATTTCATACTTTTATATTGTCGACTGTATCCAAGGATTTTCTTGAAGAATTGTAAAAATGATAGTTTTGTCGTCAGCAGCAGCAGATTTTGTTAATTTGTATTAAAATACCGCATCCAAACAAGAATATTCCTTAGCCCGGATAATTCATGAGTTTGCGCGATAATCGTGTAGAGATATGTTTTCACAAGGAATTTTTCGAAGGAGCGGCGTATCCACGATTACGGCCGACTGAGCAACAATCTTGTGGAAACAAGGGTCAAGCGAGGGCGCGTGCAATTTATGAATTATCCGGGTTAGCAAGCGACTGGGTTCTCTATGGCAAAAACATTGGTGTTGGGTTCAAGTGAGGGTACACCAGTGCCCTTTCTCAGAGGCATCCTGACCCGCTCCCTGCAGGATGCCGGTTTGCCTTTTATTCAGGCCTATGACCTGTCATCCACAGTTCGCGAGGATTTGAGTGATACCGCCGAGATTACCACCAAAAAACTACGTGAGAAGGTTATAAAGCACCTGAAAAAAGAACATGGTGAGGAGGCTATTGAACGGTATCGCGTTTCTTTGCATCCACACGCACCGATCCTGGTGCGCTATGAAGACGGTGAGACCATTCCCTTCTCCAGAGGATATCACCTCAGATATCTGGAGGCCATCAGTCTCCCTCATGACGAGGCCTTGAGTGTTACGACCAAGATGTATGATCATTTGATGGCCAAGCAGGCCTCGGTGGTCAGTGCCAAGCATCTGGGTGAGTTGACCTACCGTTGCCTCTATCAGGATCGGGGATTTGGTCCTGCGGTGGCCCGTCGTTATTTGCTCTGGACCCAATTCCTGCGCAGCGGCCGGCCTTTGGTGCTATTGATCGGGGGGACCGCAGGATGTGGAAAGAGCACCATTGCCACCGAACTGGCCAACCGTCTGGATATCGTGCGCATGCAGTCTACCGACGGTTTGCGTGAGGTCATGAGAATGATGCTGCCTGAACGGTTGGTGCCTGTACTGCACACCTCTTCCTTTCGGGCCTGGGAGGCATTGCCCGAATCGGGGCGCAACACAGATCGAGACACGGAGTTGGCGGTGGGTTTTCGAGCTCAGGCCGAGCTGTTGGCCGTGCCCTGTGAGGCGGTGATACAAAGGGCGATACGAGAACGGGTCTCCATGATTCTCGAAGGTGTTCATGTCCACCCCTTGTTGCTGGACAGGGTACCGGAAGGCAGCGATGCCATCGTCGTGCCGATCCTGCTTGCTACCTTAAAGCCCGATCAGTTACGCGCCAGAATCAGGGGCCGGGGTAACAAGGTGCCGCAACGTCGTTCCGCGCGTTATTTGGATAATTTCGACGCCATCTGGCGCTTACAGTCATACCTCTTGTCCGAAGCCGATAAGGCAAAGATCACTATCATCCCAAATGAGGACAAGGAAAAGGTCATCCAGGAAGTGATGAGGACCACCATAGAATATATCTCTCAGGAGTTCTCCCCGGATCCGAACGAGGTTTTTAAGTGCGACCCAGAAAATCACTCTGAGTCGGATAAGTGAATTTTCTGTATATGGTTGCGGCATATATACTCCTTAGGGTGGGTATACCGACAACATTGGAGTTCTTCCCGCCATCATGGGTATATAAATGCTGAGGAGTGCAAGCCATGTCTAGTCATTATAAAGGGCTGATGTTGATACTGGATGGCATTGGCGACCGTGCCAGCCCATTGTTTGGGGGATTGACCCCTTTAGAAAAAGCGGCAACGCCTAACCTGGATCGCTTGGTAAGTGCCGGCATGTGTGGTCTTATCGATCCGCTCATCCCTGGTGTTCCAGTGGCTACTCATACCGGAACCGGTGCCTTGTTCGGGTTGTCTCCCAGGGATACTCATCGCCTATCCCGTGGTCCGGTAGAGGCCGCGGGTATTGGCATGTCGGGGTACCCGGGTGACATCTTTTTACGCGGTAATTTTGCTACCCTCGAGCGCTGTGGAGATAAGCTTTGCGTCTTAGACCGGCGAGCAGGGAGGATCCGTGAGGGTGTTGACGAACTGGTAGAGGCAGTGAAGGAGATACCCCTGGATCAGGGCGTTACGGCAACCATAGCCCCTGCGACTGAACACCGGATAGCGCTGCGCTTATCGGGTCCCGGGCTTTCCGCTACCATTAGCGATACCGATCCGGGCGGTTGGGTCGAGGGGCAGAATATGCTTTTGTCCAGTCATCCTCTGATCTCAGATGACAAGGCCAGCGTCAGAACCGCCGATTTACTCAATCTCTGTGTTCGCGAGATCTTCCTGCGCCTGCACGATCACCCGATCAATCAGCGCCGTGTCGCTGAAGGCATACCGCCGGCCACTGGAATTATTACCCGTGGTGCGGGTATGGCTTTGAATCTTGAGAGCTTCATCAATCATTTAGGATTAAGCTCAGCGGTGATCACCGGGGAACGTACCGTGGCGGGTTTGGGACAGTTGTTGAATTGTTCCGTGATTACTGATCTCCGGTTCACGGGATCCACGGATACTGATTTAGCAGCTAAGGTGCTCGCCGCGCGGGATGCCCTTGAATCTCACGACTTCGTTTTTCTCCATATCAAGGCCCCCGATATCTATTCCCATGATCACGACCCCCAGGGAAAGCGGGCGGTGTTGGAGCAGATAGATCAGGCTTTGGGCCCGCTGCTGGATCAAGAGTTGGTCATCGGAGTCACCGGTGATCATTCGACGGATTGTAATACCGGTCGGCACTGTGGTGAGCCGGTGCCTACCTTGCTTTATGCCCCGAATGGGCGGCGTGACTCCGTTAAGACCTTTGGCGAATCAGGGTGCGCCCGGGGAGGGCTGGGTCGCATTCCTTCCCATTCCTTTCTCTACAGCCTCTTGGACAACATGGGCTACCTACATCAATATCAGCCTGCGGATTGGAAGTTTTTCAAGCCTAGGATGTAAGCGCTTGTGAATAAATCGAAATCTACTGCGGCTGCCCCTGAAAGCATCCAGCGGTGTTGTGACACCGCCAATAGTCGGACATTTATTTCAATAAACTCCCAATTTATTCACAAGCTCTAGGAGGCTGTCGGATTTAGGTGATCGTAGCGAGGGAAAGACGGTTTGAGGTAGATTTTTCGATCGTTTGAGGCGAATAGCCGTAGCTATTTAACGAAAAGGATCGGGAAATCTAGCCAAATCCGGTTTTTCCGCAGTAGATCAGCCCTAAATCCGACAGCCTCCTAGCTCTCTGTCCCTCTAAAGAGAGTCAAATGGTGCGCACGGCACACCCTACTTCAATCTCGTGCTCGTTCACGAAACTATCAAATGGTGCGCAAGGCATACGTCAATTCGCGTAGGGTGCGCCGTGCGCACCATTTGACTACCGCCGGTAATTTGGCAGGAATATTGCACTTTTATGACAGTCCGGTGGATATTGAGGTGAACGCTGACTTTCACCTCAATGTCTAATCTTTTTGCCGACCGGTCAATCCATGTGCAACTCAGATGCAGGAGATAATGGCCAAATGACGCCCTTGAGAATTACTTTAGCGTTCAAACATCTACGCGGATTCATTGTGTATTCGGCACTATTGCTAGTGTTTTTCCTTTTTATTGTCGAGCCCAGCATGGCTGATTCGGCCCTATCCGAGGGGGTGAATTGGTTTGACATGATTCAGGGAATGCTGTTTGGTTTGGTTGTCTTTTTATTTGGTATGGGCATGATGGGTGATGCCATGAAGGCGGCAGCAGGTGACCAAATGAAGCACCTGCTACATAAATTGACGACCAATCGCGTCAAGGGAATGGCGACCGGCTTGGGAGTCACCGCCATAATCCAATCGTCCTCAGTGACGACCGTTATGTTGGTGAGTTTCGTCTCAGTGGGCTTGATGAGCTTCGCCAGGACCATCCCGGCCATTCTGGGCGCCGATGTCGGGACTACGATTACGGCCCAGATCGTTGCCTTCAAGATCACTCACTTCGCACCCTATATCTGTATTGGAGGATTTTCCCTATTCTTCAATCAGCGCACTCGGGAGATAGGCGAGGTGTTGTTCGGGCTTGGATTGATACTGTTCGGCATGGGACTCATGGGGGGAGCAATGAAGCCCCTGCGCAGCTACGAGCCCTTCATGCAGTTGATGATCCAGATGGATAGTGTCTATATCGGTATCCTGATTGGTGCTGCATTCACCGCCTTGGTGCAGTCAAGTTCAGCAACCATGGGGGTGGTGATCGCCCTGGCTTCACAGGGCTTGATCAGTTTGGAAACAGGTATCGCACTCGCCCTGGGCGCCAATATCGGTACCTGCGTCACGGCCGGGCTGGCCGCGATCGGTAAGTCCAGGGCGGCAGTTCGGGTCGCTATGGCGCATGTATTTATCAAGATTCTCGGGGTCCTCATCATATTGCCTTTCATCTCCCCGTTGACCGAGTTTGTAGTCATGATTTCACCTCAGGCAGGGATCGGTGCCTCGACTGCCATGGCCGAGGTATTGCCAAGGCAGGTGGCTAATGCACACACCGTATTCAACGTCTGTCTGGCGCTGCTGTTCCTGCCCTTTACCGATTGGATCGCGCGTGTGATCGTGAAGTTATTGCCTGAACGCCGGTTGGACGAAAACGAATCCTTCAAACCCCTTGAGCTTCCTGAAGCATTGATCCGGACCTCGCCGGCGATGGCTATCGAGGCCGTTCGGCGCGAGATCTGCCGGATAGGAAGATTGGTGGAGGAGGGGATGCAGAGGGATATTGGTGAAGCCATGGTGCAGGGAGATGAGCAAAAACTGCAGGTCATCGCCGAACGTGATCATGAGATAAATCGGCTATACCGAAACCTGGTCTCGATTATTCCCAGGATTTGCCAGGAAAAACTCTCTCCCGAGGAGTCCAGGCAGATCGGACTGCTCTGGGAATTGGCTGATCTGGTGGAAATCACGGGTGATTCCATCAAAGAATTGGCCCAGTCGCGCAGACACCGGATCTTCAGAATCTATCAGGTCAGTGATGAAACCAAGGACAGGGTCATCGAATTTGAAAATTCGGTAACCTCGATGTTGAGCAAGGCACTATCGACCATTGAAGAGCTTGGGCAAGACCAGGCACGTTCTATCAACCTGGCGTATGAGGTGCTTGCGATGAAAAAGGAGATAAATCTCCTGGCGGATGATTTCAAACAATATCTGCAGGAAAAACGGCTCAATGAGGAGCGTGAAGCCGATGGCCATCTGAGTCAGGAACGGGTACGTCTCTATGCTGTGGAGACGGATTTGGTGGCTAGAATGAGAGGCAGTGCTAATTATGCAAGAAAGATTGCCAAGGCGGTTATCGATACCACAGCCGATAAACATATTAAGACCAGTGGAGGTATGAAGCCTGGTGGAGCGATAAAGACCGGTAAACTTGTAGAACTGGTGGGCGAGGCTCGGTGAGCGATGGCGGTTTACGGTTATCAGTTTACGGTTATCAGTTGGTAAACCGTAAACCGTAAACCGTAAACCGTAAACCGTAAACCGTCTGCCTCTAATCGGAGTCAGTGCTTTGGTTTGTCGGCATTGGTATCGTTGCCGGAATCATCGCGAATAATCACGATTTCTGTTGGGAAGTGACAACTAAAGGTACTGCCTTTGCCGGTTTTGCTGGCGATTTTCAGCTCCGAATTGTGATGTTCGAGTACGTATTTAACAATTGCAAGTCCAAGCCCCGTTCCACCTGATTTTCTGGAGCGCCCCGGGTCGATCCGATAGAAACGCTCGGTGAGTCGCGGAATATGGCGAGTCGCAATACCTTCGCCTGTATCGGAAACCGTCAGCAGTGCCCCGGTATCATCTGTGTACCAACGGATATCGATATCGGCTCGAGGAGGGGTGTGTTTGATTGCATTGAAAATCAGATTGGAAAATGCGCTACGTAGTTCTTCGCTATATCCCCTTAGCCAGACGACAGGATCGGCTGCAAGTGTGATGTTGTGTTCTGACGCACTGCCGATCATCCTGGCCTCTTTGACTATTGAGGCGAGCAGGTAAGAAACGAACACGGGAGCGGGTTTCTGTGTCTGGTTGGTCATCAGCAGGCGGGAGAGCGTTAATAACTCATTGATGATCCCCTGCATGCGCGAGGCCTGACTCTGCATCAACTCGATGGAACGTCCCCATCTACGTCTCTCAACGCCTTGCGAGTAATGCATGTTCTCCAGAAACCCGGTGATCACTGTCAGCGGCGTGCGCAGTTCGTGGGAGACATTGGCGACAAAATCCTGTTGTGTCTGGTTGAGATGGTAGATTTGAGTGATATCTCTGGCTATCAGCAGGTGATGATCTCCATGCTTACCGAAGCGAGAGATACGCAAGGAGAGCATCCTGGCTTTGTTTGCTGGAGAAGGAAATTCGAGTGATCGATGGTATTTGCCACGGGCAAGATACTCATCCAAGATGGGGTGTTTGATCAATTTTGTCAAAGGTTGCCCCATGGACTTAGGCCAGTAAAGACCTAACATTTGCTGAGCCCGGTGGTTACACCATTCAATCCTGCCATGCTGCCCAAGGATGACTACAGCATCGGGAAGGGCGCTGGCGACCTCACGAAATCGCGTAAATTTGCCCTTACTCTTGCGCTTTCGTATCTGTAAGATATAGATCTGTTCGTAGAGATCTCGCCATAAACCACTTGGGTAGGGGTGTTGAAGTAGTTTATTGCTGGCCAATCGGTGAGAAAGACGCGCTAGATTGAATACATGCCAGCTCAGGTAGATCAGGAGAGTGGCGATAAAAAGAAGCACCCAGAACTGATCAATCAGCAGGCTTGCCAGGAAAGTCAATAGTGCGATTCCAGAAAAACGCCATAACTCTTTTGCTAAATTAGGCGCAAGTGTCTGGGTCCGCCTTTGACTTGATATGAAGGTATGTAACTTAATGCCCCGCACGGGTCACCAGTCTATTTCTTCTTGGTAGAAAAGCGATATCCGGCACTCCTGACGGTTTGGATGAACTGATCGTAGTGATGTGGTTCAAGTACCTTGCGTAGCCGGCGGATATGGACATCCACGGTACGCTCCTCCACATAGACGTCCTTACCCCAGATTAGGTCGATAAGTTGGGCGCGGCCGTAGACTCGTTCTGGATGACCCATGAAAAAGTGCAATAAACGAAACTCCGTGGGGCCAAGAGACAGCGAGTCGTCACCAATATTTACCCGGTGGCTGTCAGGATCGAGGGTCAGTTTATCGACTTTCAGGACGTTGGTAGTCGATGCGGATGTCGAGCGACGCATCACCGCTAGGATTCGAGCAATCAACTCGCGTGGAGAGAAGGGTTTGGTTATATAGTCGTCTGCTCCCGAGTTCAGTCCCAATACCTTGTGGGACTCTTCCGTGCGTGCGCTCAACATGATAATGGGAATGCCGTTGGTGGTGATATCCCGTCTCAGGGATTGAGCATACTCCAGTCCGGATCGCCCGGGCAGCATCCAGTCCAATAGGATCAGATCGGGCGTACAGGCGGTGATCCTTTGGGTGGCTTCATCGGCATCCCCGGCTTCGTCGCATTCGAATCCTGCTCCAATCAAGGTAAAACTGATCATTTCGCGAATCGCCGGTTCGTCATCGATCACGAGAATTCTTGTTGGTTTAGTCATTTCGCTGTTAAATTGAAAGAGAGTCTGTAGCTTGGTATTACCTGGATTCTACTTGGGTCCCTAGGAGGCTGTCCGAGAATAGGAGCCGTAGCGAGGAAAAGTCATTTTGAGCCAGATTTTTCGATTAAACAAGGTGAATATAGGGCATATTTAACGAAAATGAACGGGAAATCAGGCCAAAATGGTTATTCCGCAGTAGGTGCTCTATTCTCGGGTAGTTTCCTAGAGCACTAGCCATAGCGTCCCTCGATATAATCCGCCGTCTCCTTATTGGTGGGGCTGACGAACATGTCTTCCGTGGCTGTATGCTCGATGACCTTACCCATGAGCATGAATATGCATTCCTCACTGGCGCGACGTGCTTGGGCCATATTATGAGTAACAATTAATATCGAGTATGTTCCGCGCAGTTCCCAAATCAATTCCTCCACCGCTTCGGTACCATTGGGGTCCAAGGCGGAACAGGGCTCGTCCATAAGCAGGATGGCGGGTTTGACTGGCAACAAGCGGGCGATACAGAGTTTTTGCTGCTCCTCCAGGGAGAGTTCGGTGCCTTTACGGTCCAGATGGTCTTTGACCTTATCCCACAACAGGACTTGTCGCAGTACATCTTCGACGATGTCCTCTTTATCACTGCGAGAGATGCGTTTGCCCTCGGCATGCAGATTGTAGCCGAATAGGACGTTGTCGCGGATCGAGATGGGTAAGGGGTTGGGGCGTTGAAAGACCATTCCGATTTGCTTGCGTACTTGCACCAGTTCAACCTCAGGATCGTAGATGTTCTTGTCCATCACCTCAATGCTGCCTTCGATACGCACATAACCCAATCGTTCATTGATCCGGTTAACGCTACGCAGAAAGGTGGATTTACCACAGCCTGAGGGCCCGATCATCGATGTAATAACGCCCTGTTTGATATCTAGATTGATATCATACAAGGCCTGAAAAGTACCGTACCAGAGGTTTAATTTATTGGTGTGGATGGCTAATGGATTCGTTGTGTCTTCATTGACGAGTGGGTTGATAGCGTTCATTTTTTATCATTCACTAGTAATTTGTATTTAGGCCGAGCCGGGCTAACCGAATCTTCCTTCGATATAATCCTGGGTACGCTGATCGATGACCTTGCCGGTGAACAGGTCTTCTGTTTCGCCGATTTCCACGCAACTGCCATCCAGAAAAAAGGCGGTCCGGTCAGCGAGCCGCCGGGCCTGTTGCACCAGGTTGGTGACCAAGATGATGGTCATTTCCGAGCGCAGCTCCTTGAGGACGTCTTCGATGCGCATAGTGGTTACCGGATCGACCGCAATGGAAAATTCATCGAGCATCAATAGCTCCGGTTCCTGAGACAGGGCGCGGGCAATGGTGAGCCGTTGCTGTTGTCCGCCGGACAACAGGCTGCCTAGAGAGTCCAGGCGGTCTTTGACCTCATCCCAAAGTGCGGCACGAGTGAGGCAACGTTCGACGATCACATTGAGTTCCGCTTTCTCTTTGATACCTGAAAGGCGTGGTGACAAGGCGACATTTTCGTAGACGGTCATCGGTAAACCCACCGGCAGTGGAAATACCACACCGATACGGCTACGCAAGGCATACACATTGCGCCAATTGCGGATGTTGATTCCGTCGAAATGGATATCTCCGGAAACCTTCATGGCCGTGTTGAACATGTTCATTCGGTTCAGCGCCTTCAGGAAGGAGGTCTTGCCGGCATTGGCTGGACCGATGATGCCGAAGATTTCATTCTCGCGTATATCCAGGGTCACACCGCTCAGGGCCGGTATACCGTCATAGCTGATCGATACCCCTTTGACATTCAGTTTTACAGGCGCGGTAGCCGTTTCGGACCCGGTTTCTGATCCGGTATTTTCTGCGGTTTGGGTGTTTACCATTTCTTTTTACCTCGCAGATAGACGCGAAAGGCGATGGAAACGCTGTTCATTACCAACACCATTGCGATCAGTACCAAGGCGACCCCGAAAGGCAATGCGTCCGGAACTCCCGGCACTTGGGTGGCAACCACGAATAAGTGCAGTGACATGGCCATGGTTTGATCGAAGATGCTCTGTGGTAGGAAAGGATTGAAGAATACCGCCCCGGTGAACATGATCGGGGCGGTCTCTCCGGTGGTGCGCGAGACCTCCAGGATCACCCCGGTGAGTATTCCGCTGATGGCGTTGGGCAGCACCACGCGGCGGATGGTTTGCCAGCGGGTGGCTCCCATGTTCCAGCACGCCTCCCGGAAGGCCAGGGGTACCGCCTGCAGTGACTCGCGTGTGGCCACGATGACCACCGGCAAGGTCATGATCGCCAGCGTCATGGCCGCGGCCAGGATACTGGTGCCGAACCCAAAAAAGATAACAAAGGCGCCGACCCCAAATAGGGCGTGAACGATGGAAGGTACCCCTGCCAGGTTGATGATGGCCAGATTGATTAACCGTGTGAACCCGTTATCCGGGGCATATTCGCTGAGATAAATGGCTGCCGATACGCCCAAGGGCACCGATATCAGCAAGGCGACCGCGACCAGCCAGACGGTGCCGAGCAGGGCGGGAAAGATACCACCCTCGGTCATCCCGTTGGTGGGGTCGGTGAACAGGAAGTCCATGGAAATGACGGAGCCGCCTTTGACGATTAAAGTTGTCAGTATGATGAGTACCGGAATAATCAGCAGCAGGGTCATCATCCCGAATAGGATTCGAAACAGGCTTTGAATCCTCTGGTTTTTTGTATTAATTTCTGTTGATCCAAACATGGGCCTAACTCCTGCGAACGCCGCGCACGATCAAGTCAGCGCTTAGATTGATAATAAAGGTAATGAGGAATAGAAAAATGCCGATGGTGAACAATGCCTGATAATGATCAGAGCCGGCGGCCGTTTCACCGAGCTCGGCGGCGATGGTGGCGGTCAGCGCGCGTACCGAATCAAATACGCTGCCTGGGATATTGATGGCGTGGCCGGTGGCCATGAGTACGGCCATGGTTTCACCAAAACCTCGACCCACCCCCAGCAATATGGCGCCCAGCAGACCATTCTTGGCCGCCGGGAGAACTACTTTGAATATCACTTGCCAGCGGGTGGCACCCATGGCCTCCGCGGCCTCACGATAACGGTCTGGAACCGCCTTTAGGGCATCTTCGGCGATGGAGGTCATGATCGGCGCGGCCATTAGACCCAGAATGACCCCGGCGTTGAGCACGTTGAGTCCAACGGGCACGTCAAACAGCTCGATGATCAGTGGATTCATTATGGTTAGACCGATGAAGCCCCAGACCACGGAAGGGATGGCGGCTAGCAGCTCGACCAGGATTTTCAAGCCCTCGCGCGTCTTGCCGGTCGCGAATTCACCGATAAAGATTGCTGCGCCCAGCGAAAAAGGGATGGCGACGATCATGGCGAGACCGGTTACGCTGGCCGTCCCGGCGATCAGCGCCAGGATCCCATAAGTGGTGTTCCATTCGGACGTGGGTCTCCAGCGCGGAGAAAAGAGAAATTCTCTCAAATCCAGGGTGTCGACTACGAAACCAATGCCTTCTTTGGTGATGAAAATAAAAATTCCGATGATGAAGATAATAGCGGAGATGCCACCGATAAAGACGATAAGCTGAACGAGCTTATCGATGTACCAGTCCAGGGTTCGCCGGTCTGACGGTATAGCCCCTCCTCCCGTTGCGGAGCGTATTGCTCCGACCTGTCCCGCGGATTGATTCGCCATGATTATATCTCCTCACCACGCAGGGTTTCAATCAGGTCGCGTACCTGCAAGGCGATTTCTCGGTAGAGTTCTTCGAAGCGCTGCTGGGATTGCTCTTCGCTGAGGTCCGCGGATAATGAACCGACATCCCATTCTAAGGCCGCGGTATGGAATGGAACCTCATCGACATAGGATTTCACCGGCCCCTGTAGACTCACGATGACGTGGTATTGGGTCAGTTCCTGGGGTGATAGATCCAGAACCTTTGGCCTGGAGGTGGCAACATCTATTCCATGCTGCTCGAGAAAATGTACCGTCTGGGGATTTATGACCTCAGCGGATTGGCGGCCGGCACTGGAGTATTCGCAAATCTTGGGGAACAGCCTTTCCGCGATGGCTTCGGCGATTTGACTCTGACAGCTATTATCCTCATCCAGAAACAGGATCTTGTATGTTTTCGGAGTCTTGGTTTCGCCGGTTGCCGCAAATATCGTATCCTCGCAGATGTTTTTAGCCTGGTCGGCGACCCTGCCGAGCATGCTGAAGACCACGAACAGCCCGAACAGGTTCTTGATGTTGTCTTCCTTCCCGTCGCTAAGTAGGTTGGCATAGACGGTATCGAAGGTGCGTTCGACCTGTACGGCCATGCTCTTGGTGGCCCTTGCCTTGTCTGCATTGCCTTCAGTGAAGGCGCCTATCGCAAGATGCAGGATATTGCGTGCCTCTTCGGCCATCAGTTCTATTTCTCGAACCAAGGGGCCGCTGGGTGGGTGAGAAAGTTGCACCGCCTCCCGACAGATGGTGACCGAGTAGTCGCCGATGCGCTCCAGGGAGATATTGGCCCTCAAGGTGGATGAGATCAGGCGTAAAGGGCCGGAGCTGGGCAGGTGGGTCGCTAAGAACGCATTACAGAATTTCTCCGTCTCGCGCATGTGGCGGTTGATGGGTAAATCGCTGAGGATGGTGTTGTAGGCTAGGGTATGGTTTCCGGTGACCAGGGCATGTACCGCGTTTTTCAATGATTCCTGGATATCATTAGCCATCTCCGCGACCCGTGTTTTTATGCGGGTGAGATCATTATCTAAGCGTTGTTCGTAATGCGTCATTTAAGTTTTCTCCGCGGGCCTCACCGATAGTGACCCGGAGGGTCGATGTGGGCAAGCGCCGGTTTTATTGTGTTCTGTTACTGACACGGTACTGTCGCGGCTGGATTATACCTGCCGCACATGAGATATAAAGAGCTATCCGGATTGCATCGCCCCTTCTGCCCCGCTGGGGTTGTGTCAGGCTTGGTGTAGTGAAGTCCAAGGTGTAGGGCCCGAAAGGCAGTGATATTCGAAATACTTGGTGGGGTACAGTCCATCTGAGAAGGAGTGTTGATTCCTTCGTTATTATGGTGTGCTTCCATGTTGTGGGTGTGTCGATTAGCCGAAGTAAAACGGGGTCAATCACCGATTGACCCCGATGCTTCTACATCAGACTATTTACAGCTGATGTCACGTACCGGAGCATAGCCTTTTTTCTGAATGATGCACTGGCCCACATCGCTGAGGATCCAGTCAAGGTACTTTTTGATGGCGCCCTTAGGCTCGCCATCGGTGTACATGAACAGGGGGCGGGCGATGGGATAACTGCGATCACTGGCGGTGGCGACCGTAGGATTCACACACTTATCGCCCTCCTTCTTGGCGACGCAGGCCATCTTGATATGATCGGTAGCATAGGCTAGACCGCTGTAACCGATGGCGCAGGGGGTCTTCTCCACCAGATCCACGACGTCCTTGGATCCGTGCATGTCACGGGTTCCAAGCTTATAGTCGCGCTTTTTACCCAGCACCGCCTTACGAAAATAGACATAGGTACCGGAATTATTCTGCCGACTCACCACCACCACCTGGTTACCTTTGCAGCCGGGTACCTCGAGTTTCAACTGTGACCAATTGTCAGTCTTGCCGCCTTCGCCATAGATGCCGGCCAGCTGGGCGAGAGTGATGGATTTCATGGGATTGTCCGAATGAACAAATACCGCAAGGGCATCGTAACCGACAATATGTTCCACCGGATTCTGGCCATGCTTTTTGGCCAGCTTGATTTCTTTTTCTTTCATACTTCTGCTGGCATTGGCGATATCAACGGTACCGTTGATAAGTGAGGCGATACCGGTACCGGAACCCCCGCCGGTCACGGAGACGGCGACATCGGACTCGATCTTACGGTATTCCTCGGCCCAGGCCTGGGCGACATTGACCAGGGTGTCCGACCCTTTGTTCTGGATCAGGGTGCGAGCCCCTACCGAGGCAGAGGTCAAAGCGACGCTGGATATCAAAAGGGCGTTAATTAGAAGTTTTACTTTCATGCGGGTGTTTCTCCATTAAGTTCAAGACAGGCCGCCTTTATATTTCATGATCGTTACCTGAGTATGACACTTACGTGAAGTTTTTGTTAAAAACGGTTATTCATTAATCATTTCGAGTGTCAAGACTCATTGGAATATCCACTATGGGCTATAAATAAAGAGTTTATGGTTAGAGTTGATAGCGCGTTGTAAGCGTAGAATCGTAGCTGAGTTGAGATACAATTACCCGCACTAACTGGCCCGGATATTTTATGAATTTGCGCGATGATCGCGTAGAGATTTGTTTTCACAAGGGATTATGCGAAGGAG
>JAAEPA010000341.1 GCA_024222475.1 Gammaproteobacteria bacterium
AAGGCTTCACGGGCGCACAGGGATGCTGCGCCCAGGGCCGCAAGGCGAAGCAGGGATTGCGCAGCCTTTCGGGATAACGCGGCCATGGGGTGCGAAGGGCGTGCTGCGCGACCGAAAACCCATGTGTGACGGGTATAACATCCGCCGCTGAGGAAGAAAGGGGTCACCGGACTGATGCCGGTTTGGGCATGATTGCATCCTGCGTGCTCTCCAATCGCTCTCTAAGGTAGTTGATTAATTCTCCTTGTCAATTGTTGGGTGTCCAGATGCGCATCTCCCTCTCAAATCAATCAGGTATTTCTCAACATCCTGGTGAACGCAGCACAGGCCATCGACGAGACCGGGGTGATACGTATCGAAACCCAGGCAGAGCCCAAGGGCTGTGTGACGATTCGGATCTTGGATACCGGTAAAGGCATCGATGCACAGCATCTGAACAATATATTCGATCCTTTTTTTTCTCATTAGGCCAACTGTGTGAACAGTAGACATTCCAACCGTCAAGATAGAGAATAGGTTCCCCGTAAGAGGTTGCAAAAAGGGGGAGCCGATGATCCGTTTCTCAACGGTCGAGTTGATGGATGAGCAGAAATG
>JAAEPA010000342.1 GCA_024222475.1 Gammaproteobacteria bacterium
AGACCGCTGTCCGTGAGCGTCTACTGTTTTGCCGTAAATCAATTTTATAACAGCTTATTAACTCCGACAGACTGATAGCGACCGGATAAACGTCTATAGCGGTTTACCCGGACGCTATTGCTGTGGATTTGATGACCTACTAGGTACCGCACCGCCGGGTTTACCCGGCATTGATTATGTTTGGAATTTATTTCATGAAAATATGGCGTTTTTTCGTGCCTTTATTACTGGTTCTCGCTATGGCGGGATGTGGGTTTGTCGACGACGCGGGTGAGGGTCTGAATGAAGGTCCCTCGGTCACCTCAGAGGATGCTCTGTCGGTAAATGAACAAGAAACAGTGATCCTGGATAGTGACGCTATCACGGTTTCGGACGATTTCGCCAGTATTACCTCCTACCATTGGGCTCAGCTGGAAGGGGAGTCCGTAGATATCAATGATGCCGATCAGGAAGTCGCGAGCTTTGTCGCCCCCACCGTGCTCGAAAACGAGGGCAAAAAGGTCCTGAAATTCGAGCTGACGGTGACGGATAATTTCGGTGAATCGGCCTCAGGTACCCTGGATGTCGAGGTCCTACCGGTCAATCTACCCCCGGTAGCCAATGACGACAGTGAAGGAAACGTGACCGATGAAGGGGCCGAGGTCAACCTCGATGTGGCAGGAAACGATACCGATGGCGATGGTACTATCGATCCCACCGCCATTGAGATCGTATCGCAACCGCCCAACGGCAGTGCGGTGGTCAAGGACGATGGCAGCGTTAGCTATACCCATGATGGTAGTGAAACCACGACCGACAGCTTCCCCTATACGGTAAGGGACAACGAGCAAAGAGTATCGAATCAGGCCACGGTATCGATCTCGATCACCCCGGTCAATGATCCGCCGGAGATTACGGGACTGGCCGTAAGCATTCCCGCGGTAGCCGAACAGGCCTCTCTGTCGCTTAGCCTGAACCAGTTCGCGGTGTTGGATCCAGATAGTGCGTTTCCGGAAGATTTTACCTTAAAGGTATCGAGCGGGGACGGTTACAATGTCTCCGGCACAACCGTCACCCTGACCGATGACAACCCTGGGAGCACGCTCACTATCCCAGTGTTGGTCAATGATGGTATCGATGATGGTCCGGTTTTCAATCTTTCCGTCCCAGTGACACCGGACAATGATGCACCGGTCATTACTGGTCAGACGCCAAACCCCCTGACCACGGCTCGGAACCAATCTCTGACCCTTTCGCCGGCTAACCTGATCATCAGCGACCCGGATGACGACGATTTTACCCTGACGGTTCAGGAAGGTGTCAACTACACCGTCTCCGATACAACCATCACCCCGGCCCCTGGGGTCGTAGGTACTCTTTCAGTACCGGTTACTGTCAACGATGGTGAGATCACCAGCAATGTGTTCTCTGTCGCGGTGAGTGTTGTGAATAGTCCCCCGGTATTTACCAGCACGCCCAGCACGATGGCCTCCATTAATCAGGTCTATAAATACGAGATTGTTGCCACGGACCCCGATGGGGATGTCCTGAAAATTTCTGCGTCCACCTTACCGGTTTGGTTGGTGTTGGCGCCTACTGGAAATGGTACGGCAACTTTGGTGGGTCTTCCTCTGGTTGTAAATTTAGGCACTCACGCTGTGGTGCTTTCCGTGACCGATGGTGCCTCTACTCCCGTAACACAGAGCTTCTCTATCTTTGTTCAACCCGCACCGACTGAGGCCAAATTTCTTAACGGTAATCAATTCGGATGCTGGACAACTCCACGGGAACGCCAGCTGAGCGGTAGTCTCACTGATCCGCAGGTCTCTTCAACGGCCTTGTACAGTCTGGTGGGAGGTGCCGGCAAGGGTACAGTGACCATCACCGATGCACAGACGGGTGTCTTTAACTATGTCCCGGATCTTCAGGGTGGGGGTGGGGTGGACAGTTTCACATATCGGGTCGACGATCCGCGCGGCGAGGTGAGGATAAAGGCCGCCACCGTGATCATTCACCCCAGGCTCATGTTTCTGGGGGATTCGATCACCGAAGGATTGAGCGATGTTACCAGTGGATTGCCCACTCAGGAGCTGCGCGTAGGTTATCGAAAGCCCTTGTACGACGCGTTACTGGCAGAGAATTACCCGATTGAGCTGGTGGGTAGTCAGGGCTCGGGTACGGCGATGTTGGGTTTTGATGTTAATCATGAAGGCCATCCGGACTGGAGTGCGGCAGAGTTGGCTTATGGCCGGATTGCCGATGGCAGCGATGGTGTCTTCGCCTGGCTGGAGCGCAATCCTGCCGACATCGTACTGCTGCATGCCGGCGCCTACGGCTTGACCGGTAGCGTGGATCAACTCGGTAGTCTGCTGGATGAAATCGATCGCTGGGAGCGCAGTGCCAACGGCAATCCCGTCACGGTTATCGTGGCGCAGATCATCGATCAAACACCATTGAATGTCCAGGTGCAGGACTACAATCAGAATCTGCGGACTATGGTTGATGATCGGGTGGGCAATCCCGAACATGCGGCCTATCCTGACGATATCATCGTGGTCGATCAGTATTCGGCGCTGAACTATCCGGATGATCTTGCCGATCCCATGCATCCCGGTGTGTCCGGATATGACAAGATGGCGCAGGTCTGGAAGGCGGCCTTGATGGATAATAATCTACTGCAGCGGTGTCAGTGATCATTGGGGAGTTTGAACGTGATCACAATATGGCCTCTGTATCATGGCTTTTCCCTTTGGATTGTTAGTGGGTTCCTTGACTTATTAGGGGGGTGAATTACGCTAGTCGAAACTAAACCACCGTTTGTCTTGAGGTGAGTGAAATGGTGATTTTTAGTCAATCCGGCCTACCTAGGAAGGTATCGATCATACAGGATGTATGCCATGCGATTATTGTCTCTTTATTTCTCATTATTGTTGGTTTTCACTGTCACTGCCTGCGGAGTCGTGGACAACGGTGGCGAGGGTTTGAATGAAGGCCCCACGGTTACCGGTGAGGGTGATCTGACGGTAACTGAGCAACAAACGGTAAGTCTGGATGGCGATGTAATCGCGGCCGATGATTTCAACGAGATAGCCTCTTTTCGCTGGACCCAGTTAGCCGGGGAGTCGGTGATCATCAACAACGCCGACCAACAAGTGGCCAGTTTCCTCGCTCCAACCGTGTTTGAAAATGAAGGCAAGAAAATCCTGACATTCCGGTTGACGGTGACGGACAATTTTGGCGAGACGGCCTCCGGGGACTTGGATGTCGAGGTCCTGCCGGAAAATATTGCCCCAGCAGCGGGTGATGATAGTGGCGGCAAAGTAGTCGAGGAAGGGTCTTCGATTGACGTCGACGTGGTGGTCAACGATACGGATAGCGACGGCAGCATCGATCCCGCGGGTATCGAAATTACCTCACCACCGGCCAATGGCGCGGTCCTGGCCAACGCCGACGGCAGTATTAGTTATACCCATGACGGCAGTGAAACTACTACCGATAGCTTTGGCTATACGGTCAAAGACAATGAACAAAGGGTTTCAAATCAGGCCACGGTCACGATCTCGATCACCCCGGCCAATGATCCACCGGTAATCACCGGCCAGGCATCGGCCTTAGCGACAGCCGAGGAAGTCCCACTGGCTCTCACTCTGGGCCAGCTTATCGTATCCGATCCGGATAACACCTTTCCCGATGATTTCACGCTCGAGGTATTGAACGGCAGCAATTACAGCGTCTTCGGTACGGTCATTACCCCGGTGGTGAATTTTACCGGCAGCCTCTTTGTTCGGGTACGGGTCAATGACGGCTCGGATAACAGCGCGGTATTCAGCCTTGTCGTGCAGGTGACAGCGGTGAATGATGCTCCTCAATTTACTTCAGTGCCCCTGACGACGGCCGTCGAAGGCGCAGGCTATTCCTATAACATCACCTCCACGGATCCGGATCTTGGCGATACCTTAGTGATCACTACCCCGGATGGCCTGCCTGATTGGCTCTCATTAGTCGGCACTGGTAACGGAAGCGCGACTTTGACCGGCACGCCAGCGAATAGCGATGTCGGTTCTCACTCCATTAGTTTGCGGGTTACGGATGCGGCAGGATTGTTTGCTGATCAGGCGTTTACCCTTGATGTTTCAAACGTGAATAATGCACCTGTTTTTAGCAGCACGGCCGAAACGACGGCCACTGAGAATGCATCTTACCTCTATAACATTACCGCCTCGGATCCGGATGCGGGTGATGCGTTGACCATCACCGCTCCGAACGGCCTACCTGGCTGGCTTGCACTGACTACAATTGGCAACAACGGCAAGGGAACATTAACCGGAACCCCGTTAGATGGCGATGTCGGCTCGCATAGCGTCACCTTAAGGGTTACGGATGCCGGTGGTTCGTTCGCAGACCAGAATTTCACGATTACAGTAACCAACGTTGATAATGCCCCCGTTTTTAGCAGCACAGCCATAACCACAGCTACGGAGGGTGTGCTTTACAGCTACCCCATTACCACTACGGATCTGGATACAGGCGATACCTTGACAATCACTTCTGCCTCTACATTACCGACTTGGTTGACACTCACCGATCATGGCGGTGGCAATGCAACCTTAAGCGGTACGCCTCAGAACGAACATATCGGGCCTCATCCTGTGTCCTTGCTGGTAACCGATAGCACCTCGCTTACCGCTACCCAAGGTTTTTCGATTGAGGTGCAAGCTGTTCCGACCCAGGCTGAATCCGTCAACGGTAACCAAAACGGATGCTGGACGACGCCTAGGCAGCAGCCGTTGGTCGGCAGCCTGGCTGATCCGCAGGTCTCTTCACTGGCCCTGTACAGCCTGGAGAGCGGTGCCGGTATGGGTACGGTGACCATCACCGATGCACAGACGGGTGCCTTTAACTATGTCCCGGATCTCCAGGGTGGGGGTGGGGTAGACAGTTTCACATATCGGATCGACGATCCGCGCGGCGAGGTGAAGATAAAGACCGCCACCGTGATCATTCACCCCAGGCTCATGTTTCTGGGGGATTCGATCACCGCCGGATTGAGCGATGCCGCCAATGAGTTGCCCGCTCAGGAACTGCGCGTAGGTTATCGAAAGCCCTTATACGATGCATTACTGGAAGAGAATTACCCGCTGGAACTGGTGGGTAGTCAGCGCTCGGGTACGGCGATGTTGGGTTTCGACGTTGACCATGAAGGCCATCTGGACTGGAGTGCGGCAGAGCTGGCCTATGGCCGGGTTGCCGATGGCAGCGATGGTGTCTTCGCCTGGTTGGAGACTAATCCTGCCGATATCGTGCTGCTGCATGCCGGCGCCTACGGGTTGACCGGTAGCGCGGATCAACTCGGTAGTCTGCTGGATGAGATCGATCGCTGGGAGCGCAGTGCCAACGGCAATCCCGTCACGGTTGTCGTGGCGCAGATCATCGATCAAACACCGTTGAATATCCAGGTGCAGGGCTACAATCAGAGTCTGCGGACCCTGGTTGATGATCGGGTCGGTAATCCCGAACATGCGGCTTATCCTGACGATATCATCGTGGTCGATCAGTATTCGGCGCTGAGCTATCCGGATGATCTTGCCGATGCCGTGCATCCCAGTGCGGCCGGATATGACAAGATGGCACAGGCCTGGAAGGCGGCCTTGATGGATAATAATCTACTGCAGCGGTGTCAGTGATCTTTGGGGAGCAATGCTACGATCGGAATATCGCCAACAGACCCTCACTGAAAGCGCCCTAATTTGATGTCAATTTAGGGCGCTTTTTGTCGATTTATTGGGAATTGAGCAGATCGATTAGTCCCATTTATTGTCTATCCCCCCGACCGATAGCATAATAGCTGAATTCTAGCTGGTTCATGACTGCCGGGTCGTATAAGTTACGACCGTCGAAGATGACGGGCTCTGAGAGCCTGTGTTTTATCATCTCGAAATCGGGGCTCCTGAATTCGTTCCACTCGGTAACGATGGCCAGTGCATCAGCAGACTCCAGCGCCTGTTCAGCGGAATTTACCAGTTCTAGGGCGGCGTGATCCGCATAGATTTTTTGGCATTCCTCCATGGCGACGGGATCATAGGCCTGGATCTTGGCACCGGCGTTCCACAGAGCCTGCATGAGGCTGCGGCTGGGGGCCTCACGCATATCGTCAGTATTTGGTTTAAAGGCCAGTCCCCATACGGCGATTACCTTGTCTTTGAGATTTCCTGCAAAATGGGTATTGATCTTGTTGAATAATCGTTCCTTCTGACGCTCGTTCACCGCCTCAACGGCATTGAGCAGTTGGGCCTTATAACCAATCTCCTTGGCGGTACGTTCCAGGGCCTTGACATCCTTGGGAAAGCAGGAGCCGCCATAGCCGCAACCCGGATAGATGAAGCGATATCCTATGCGTGGATCTGACCCAATGCCGGTGCGTACCTGCTCGATATCGGCACCGAGTAGCTCGGCCATGTTGGCCAGTTCGTTCATAAAACTGATCTTGGTGGCCAGCATGGCGTTGGCTGCATATTTGGTCAGTTCGGCGGAGCGAATGTCCATGGTCAACAGACGATCATGGTTGCGGTTGAAGGGGGCGTAGAGCGCGCGCATCAGTTCAGCGGTTCGCGGATTGTCAGTTCCTACCACGATTCTGTCGGGCTTCATGAAATCGTCTATCGCCGCTCCTTCTTTGAGAAACTCCGGATTGGAGACGATATCGAATTCAGTGTTTAGGTCCCTCTGCGCTAATACCTCGTAGGCGGCTTGTTTGACCTTGTCCGCCGTACCTACGGGTACCGTGGATTTGTTCACTATAATGCGGTATTCATTGAGGTTGCCAGCGATGTTGCGAGCGACGGTGAGCACATGGCTCAGGTCCGCGGACCCATCCTCATCTGGCGGCGTTCCTACGGCAATGAACTGAAACAGCCCATGTTTGGTGCCCTCTGCGGCATCCAGGGTAAAGCGCAATCGTCCCGCCTTGCTGTTGGCGTGGATGAGACTGTCTAATCCCGGTTCATGAATGGGGATTTGACCACGTTTGAGTTTTTCGATCTTCTCTGGATCGATATCTACGCACAGTACATGATTTCCTACTTGTGCAAGGCAGGCGCCAGTGACCAGTCCGACGTAACCCGAACCGTATATGGTGACGTTCATTGAATGTGTTCCTTGAGTGGATTCTAGTGAGAGTCAGGATGAATGAATTTAGGAATCGTAACAAAGCCTGGGTTGGGTTCCTACTATAACTGTTTGAGCCTGACGAATTCGTCGATAATCAGTTGTTTTCGTGGGGCTGATCAATCAGTTTTGTAGTTTAAAATACGGTGATTGGGTATGGATATCCTCCGATTAATGTTTGAGATTGCCCGGTATGATGGGTAGCTGATGGATATCCATAATTATTCGCAATAAAAAGGTTATTTGATGTTGACACGGAAAACGGGCTAAAGCACAATTAGCGGCTTCGCTTGAGGAGGGGTTCCCGAGTGGTCAAAGGGGGCAGACTGTAAATCTGTTGGCTCAGCCTTCGGAGGTTCAAATCCTCCCCCCTCCACCAGTTTAGTACCTTGGCTGGTATATATGCGGGTGTGGTTCAATGGTAGAACCTCAGCCTTCCAAGCTGATGATGGCGGTTCGATCCCGCTCACCCGCTCCAGAATAGGCTTGTGGGTATCGCTTGTATGCCGTCATTAATTTCTTGCGGAGAAGCGCCGAGTATTAGCAATAGTAGGAACCTAGATGTCTATTGTTGCAGCGAATGATCAAGCCCACATAGCTCAGTCGGTAGAGCACTTCCTTGGTAAGGAAGAGGTCACCGGTTCAAATCCGGTTGTGGGCTCCACGTTATATAGAAGGGCCGCTGGATTGGTGTTTTAGCGGGCAAATAATCAATATTATGGTTGGGGAGTAAACCGGATTCTCAGTGTCTTCGCCTCGTTAGTATTGATTGTAACAGCAATTGATTGTCGACCTTAGAGATCGTAGTCGACGGACAACATAGTAATCGCAGGAAAAGAGCAAATGTCGAAAGAGAAATTTGAGCGCACCAAGCCGCATATAAACGTAGGGACGATAGGCCATGTAGACCATGGTAAGACGACGTTGACGGCGGCGATGACGAAGGTGTTATCGCAGAAGTATGGAGGGGAATTCAAGGCATTTGACCAGATAGACAATGCGCCGGAA
>JAAEPA010000343.1 GCA_024222475.1 Gammaproteobacteria bacterium
TCGCCTCAAACCATCGAAAAACTGATCTCAATTCAAGACCTTTTCGCTTCGACCACTTTCCAACCAGACAGCTTCTTAATTCGCCAACGACTGCAGCCTCATCGCCACAGCGTCCCCCATCTGTGAAGTACTTACTCGCTCGGTGCCTTTAGTATGGATATCCGGTGTGCGCAACCCCTCATCGAGAACATATTCCACTGACTGTTCCAGCCGCTGCGCCAATTCAGGCCGCTGCAAACTGTAGCGCAGCATCATCACCACCGAAAGAATCGTGGCCAAGGGATTGGCAATGCCTTTATCGGCGATGTCCGGGGCGGAACCATGGATAGGTTCATACATCCCTTTACCTCCGGCATCCAGCGATGCCGAGGGTAGCATACCGATAGAACCGGTCAACATAGCGGCGGCATCGGACAGGATGTCACCAAACATATTAGAAGTAACGACCACATCGAACTGTTTTGGCGCCCTAACAAGTTGCATAGCAGCGTTATCTACATACATATGACTCATTTCCACTCCTGGATAGTCCTTAGCAACTCGAGAGGCCACCTCGCGCCACAACTCCGACACCTCGAGCACATTAGCCTTATCCACCGAACAGAGTCGAGCGGATCGCTTCATCGCAATATCACAGGCTGAACGCACAATGCGCTCGATTTCGGACTCACGATACACCAAGGTATTAAAACCCTCTCGTTCGCCACCTTCCAGTTCACGAATACCCCGAGGCCGGCCAAAATAGATCCCTCCAGTAAGCTCCCGAACGATCATGATATCCAGGCCTGAAACGATCTCCGGTTTCAGCGTTGAAGAATCGGCAAGCTGAGGATAGAGGATGGCCGGGCGCAGGTTTGAAAATAGCCCCATTTCCGAGCGCAACCCAAGAAGCCCCCTTTCCGGACGAAGTTCGCGAGGCAAGGATTCATACTGAGGCCCCCCCACGGCACCCAATAAAACGGCATCACTTTGCCGGGCAAGCTGTAAGGTCGTCTCTGGTAAAGGATGACCCTGCGCATCATAGGCCTTTCCACCAACCATGGCCTGCTCGATCTCGACCCCCAGACCAAAATCGATTTGCAAAACGCTGATTACCTTTACAGCCTCGGCTACGATCTCCGGCCCGATGCCGTCACCGGGGAGTATTAATAGTTTTTTGCTCATTGAATATTACCTAAGACATTTACAAATTCGTGAATAGCCAGGGCGATTTATCCTTCCTGAAAGACTCAAAGCGACGGATTTCTTCGGCATGTTCCAGGGTTAAATCGATCTCGTCCAGCCCCTGAATCATGCAGCGCTTGCGGAAGGGATCGATATCAAATCGAAAAGCATCGCCCTCAGGGGTAGACAATTCCTGCGCCGACAAATCGATGGTCAGATGATAATTCTCTTGCCCCGTTGCCGCTTTAAATAACCGGTCGATTACTTGCTCCTCCAATCTTAGTGGCAACAGCGCATTCTTATAACAGTTATTATGAAAAATATCGGCAAAACTCGGAGCGACCACGGCACGAAACCCATAACCTGCCAAGGCCCATACGGCATGCTCCCTCGACGAGCCACAACCGAAGTTCTTACGCGCCAGCAGAATTTGCGCATCCTGATAACGGGGCTGGTTGAGCACGAAATCAGGGTTCAAGCGGCGCCGGCCGTGATCTTGGCCAGACTCCCCTGGATCGAGATAACGCCAATTATCAAACAGATTTGGCCCGAAACCGCTGCGATGCACCGATTTCAAGTACTGTTTTGGAATGATTGCATCGGTATCCACATTGGCTCGATCCAGGGGAGCGACCAGTCCGGTGACACGAACGAAGGGTTCCATTTTAGAACGATGACCTCTTGATCAATAGTTGACGTCGTCTTGGCTCTTTGGGATGCGGATTAAATAACTTCCCTAACTGGCGCCGAATGATCGTTCGTATTCAAGGCGCGATAACAGGCGCATAGCCTAGCTATGACACTGTTATTGCAACGCCGAATACGAGCGATAAGGCAAGTCAGA
>JAAEPA010000344.1 GCA_024222475.1 Gammaproteobacteria bacterium
ACTCGATCTGATCTTCAACCTTCCCGTATTGTTTTCGACCGGGCCTCTTAAATTCAGCAATCATTACCTTTCCCAACGGTTCAAAAACGTCTATTTCTGCTTCTTGATCATTTGGGTCAAGCAACCCAAATCCATGGGCTAGGTCCCAAACAAAAAGATCCGGCCTATCATCGCTTTAGCCAACGCGCGGCAGGCATATGAAAGCTTAGACGATGAGTAACGATCTAATTGTCAGTTCAAACGAAGAATTAGTTCAGGCAACCGGTGCGCCCGCTCTGCTGGATAAAATCCGCCCGCATTGGCAAGCAAAAAGCCTGATTGATCGTGTCCGTCGCTTGCTGGAAGTCGACCCAAGCAGCGCTTGCCAAAGGCTATTAAATGCGGCCATCCATGATCTAAGAGAGAAAGTAGTTGTCGCAGGCATCGACATAGCCGCAGAGGCAACCAACCAACACAAGCTGCCCCCAGTCTCGAAGGCAGAGGATATAGAAAACTACAGCACCGCTCGCTTGATCGACCTCGCCTACCGAATGGGTCTGTTGACCCGCCCTGAGTGGCGTCGCGTTTGCCGTTGCTACGAAATCCGTCGAGACCTCGAACATGAAGACGACGAGTATGAAGCCGGTGTTGAAGACTGTGTTTACATTTTCAAGACATGCATTGAGGGGGAGCGGTTTGGTCGTATACCTATGATCTAGCTGGCAATCGACTGTCATTGAGCGATCCGGATCTGGGTAATTGGTCTTATACCTATGACCAGGTCGGTCGGCTAACTTCACAAATCGATGCGCGCGGCACGGTGACAGCGATGAGCTATGATGCTGTCGGACGTCCGCTTTCACACACGATTACTTCCCCTGTAGTTGCCGATCCTGTGCTTGCCACCAACACCTACGACGAACAGCGCACAGGCTACTACAATATGGGCCAGCTGACTTCGGCTTCGAATAGCAGTGCGTCCCGAACAATCGACTATCACGCCTCGGGCAATCTGGCGAAGAACGAAGTGACGATCGATGGGGTCACACACACCACCCACGTGGGTGAAGACAAGGGCGAGCTTCCCATCTGGAAGCTCTACGATCCGCATCTTGTAGCAATTGGTTCTGCCGCGTCGCCCTGGATCTATGGCGTTGATGGCAGGCTCAAGAGCGTACCGTCACTGATCACGTCAATCACCTATGAGGCTGACGGCCAAACGGACCAGATCATATACGCTAACGGTATCACCACGGACTTCACCTATTCGCCCGAGCGGCGCTGGCTGACGCGCATCGTTACGACGAAGGCGGACGCTACTGTCCTGATGGACAACTCTTACGTCCGTGATGCGATGGGTCGCATTACGGCCATCAATGGTCAGACACCGGCCGAGAGCTGGGCTTATGGCTACAACGATCGCGATCAGCTCATCACGGCCACCAATCAGGGCGATGCAAGCCTCTCGGAAACCTTCACCTATGATGATGGCGGCAATTTGCTGACGCGGTCCCGCCTGTCCGACACCTTTGCCTATCCGGCAGGCACGGCTACACGGCCGCATGCACCGCTGAGCCTCGGATCCGATGCTCTTAGCTACGATAACAACGGCAACATGACGGCGGACGGCGCCCGTACGCTAGCATGGGATGAAGCCAACCGTCTGTCGCAGGTCATCAACGGGGTCGGGGCGACCATCGACTTTGCCTATGGCCCTGACGGCAAGCGTGTGAAGAAAGTCGGCGCCGGCGGTGAAACGCTCTATCCAGATGCCGATGCCGAGATCGATGTGACGGGTACACCCATCTCAACCGGTGTTTATGCGATCGATGCATATACGCGTTATCCGCATATGGATGTGAAAATGGTCGGCACTAGTCCGACCTTCATTCATCGCGATCATCTATCATCGGTCCGCATCGTGACCGACGCCTCCGGTAATCTGGTCGAAGAGACCGCCTACGCCTCCTACGGCGAGCCGACCAACCAAGCGATGGCCACACAAAAGAGCTACATCAACGAGCGGCATGATCCCGAGACGGGTTTGATGTATCTCAATGCCCGCTACATGGATCCGAAGTTCGGTCGCTTCATCTCACCTGATGATTGGGATCCGATCAAAGAAGGCGTGGGACCAAACCGATATGCATATGCGGCAAACGATCCCATCAACAAATCCGATCCAAACGGACACTGTGTGGCCGGCTGCGTTGGTGATGCAGCACTTGCAGCCACCGGTCCACCTGGTTGGGCAGTGCTTGGATTAGCTGCAGCCGCGACCGTCGCGGTTGTAGGAGGAAAGATGGCCTATGACTATTTCACTGAAACACCTGAGGCGAGTGATGCGGTGTTTTCTGATGATAAATCAGAAGAAAAAAGCCCAAATAAAGCTGGTATAAACCCGGAACTAGACGAGGGAAAGCAGGGCAAACATATCCCGGGCCACAACAATCATGATCCAGCAAAAAGCCCAATTAGCCCGGACGTTGATCCAGGTGAATTAGTTGCTGGAGCTGCAAATGGAGACTATCCACAAGTCGATGAAGGAGCCAGAGGTGATCCAGTCTTCGATTTCGGAAAAGAAATTGGTACAGATAAGAGTTCTGGCAAAAAAACACGTTATGGTACTGTTCACTCGGGAAAAAGGGGATCACATGTAGTGCCAGCAAACCCGGACAAAGTAGAAGGAAATTTGACCCAAGACGATGGTGGCGGTGAAAATGATACTGAAGGCTCCAAAAGTCAAATTGAAAAGGCCAAAAGTAGCGATGGGCTCTATTGAGATTTACTCAACGCAGAGCTTGTTGAAGCAGGTTAGGTGGGGATTGACCAGATGTTGGATCAAAGAAACACAGTGCATATTTGACACCAGAAATGTGCTTTGGAACAGCAAATGTATGGCCATGTGGAAGTCTGCGAAATGACCAAACCACCAGATGATATAATCGTTTGGGCAGTATCAGCCCTTAGTGGAGAAATCACGCCCAACATGAGAATGGTGGCATTTGGTTATTCAGGGGACTGCGCTGTCTTTAGGTTCTATATGGAGGAAGAACCGAGCGAAGAAGAAGTTGAAGTGGGTGAAATAGTAGCTGTGAATTTTGATTCAGGACTCCCCAAAAAACTGAAAAAGTTGGACGTTGATTTTGTCGTGACAGAAGAACCTTTGGGTAAATTGGATACGCTTGATTTTGGGCTATTTCGCAGACGTGAAAGCTAGAAGGTCTATTGAATTATAATGAATTACAGTGACAGTTTATTAAATCCCCAACAAACGGCACCCTGTTTCAATCAGCCCTTTCGTTCATTCCACCAGGGAATGCAAACTAGCTCGACATAGGTTAAACGCCCCTAAACTTTATAGTGGCGTCAGCAATAAAAACGCAATTGTCAAAAACCTCGCAACAATAACCCGACTGTACCTCCGAACGTTGTGAAAATACGCAGACTCTCGGTGGATAACGCGAGGACTCTCACACCCGGTTGATGCAACCTATGCCTGCCGCTGATAGACTGCTGTTTCATACAACTTTTTTGGCGGCGAATCTGTCTTGGCCCCCTAAAACTGTGCCATTGTTGAGAACGCCGGTGGGATAGTGCACCACTGAGCGGCATTATGTTTTTGCCGCAGACGGGATAGTTTTTCCGTCCTGCTAAGCTTTCCGTTTTATCGGA
>JAAEPA010000345.1 GCA_024222475.1 Gammaproteobacteria bacterium
CTTTACCGCCATAATGGTACTGATGGTTTAAGGGTCCGCGAAAAACGATATGGAGGAATTGGCAAGATTTATGATAGAGGGAATGGTCTGTCATGGGATGGAGCTTTTTGAGGCCATTACTAAACCCACAATAGAAGAGTGCCTCAGATACACGAAAGAGGCAGACATCCTTGTCGGCATTATCGCATGTCGGTACAGTTGGGCAGGTCTCCAGGATAATCCCGTAGGGGCACGTTGCCACGTGCCCTATGTCCGTACCGTTCTGCGTACGGCACCCTGAAACATTGTGATCGGTGACATTATCCAATTGAGGCAGAAAAGAAAAAAACGTAATCGCACAGAGCCGCAAAGCCGCAAAGAAAAGAATTGTAAAAACAACAGAACCCTTTGTGTCTGTGCTCGCCTGCACAATATGATTGGGCCGGCGCCTTTGTGCGAGAAACGGTTTGTGGTTAATCTGAGGGAAATCGGGTTGGTTTTTGGGAGGTGAGTTTCTTATGAAAACATTAAAACAACTTAGAATTGTGCTCTCATCACCCGGAGATGTAGAGGGAGAGCGACAGGTGATGCAAAATGTTATAGACGAGGTAAACCACGTTGTCGCTTTAGACCGTGGTTTGCATCTGGAATTAAGCCGGTGGGAGACTGATGCCTACCCGGGGTTTCACGCTGAGGGACCCCAGGGGCTGATTGACCCGGTTCTAAAGATTGAGGAGTGTGACATTTTGCTTGGGATTTTCTGGAAGCGTTTCGGTACGCCCACCACTAAGGCACAGTCTGGAACAGAGCATGAGATCCGCGCCGCTATCAGTAGTTGGAAGAAGCGCAAACGCCCGGTAATAATGATGTACTTCAAAGAAGAACCGTTTTACCCTAAAAACGAGGAGGAACATAATCAGCATGGACTTGTAATACGGTTTCGGAGTGATTTTCCCAAAGAGGGCTTATACTGGACGTTTAAGGATGTATCTGAATTTGAGAACCTTGCGAGGCGACATTTGTCAAACTTCATTCGGGAGCATTATAAGCTGACGGGGGAAGAAGATGATGAAGGTTTAGAGGAAAACGGGGAGCGGGTCTATGTCCGAGACTACTGCAGACAGGTTCGAAATCGTTATTCAACCATGTATCTTTTCGGCAGGCAGCGACGGAATGTGGGTGACAGCGGGAAGGCATTAGAACATTTGGCATCGATTGAAGATGGGTTTGTTCCCCTTCAGTTAAGCGACTGGAGAGAAGGCGATAGCAGAAGCGGTGTTGTACCGATGAGTATAGAAGAGCTATTTATTGATGATGGCAAAGAATTCCGTTTTCTGGTACGGGGTCTGCCGGGAAGTGGTAAGACCACATTGATGCACTATCTGGCTCACCGACTTGCAAACGTGGATACAAAAGGGAGAATGGATCGAATACCTGTGTATGTGCGACTACGGGATTATTGTTGTGCCAAAAAATCACTGGAGGAGTTTGTGCGGCAGCAGATTAATGAGGAGAGTGACAGCCGTGAGATGTATGATGTGCTTTGTGACAAGGCGCGATTTCTGGATCAACCGATGGTGGTACTCCTGGACGGTATGGATGAAATTGAGGATAGAGAGACTAATAAGGAAATCACCAATATCTTAAATGAGTTTGCAATGGATCATCCACGCTGCGGGGTAATAGTCACTTCGCGGCCCATAGGTATTGTGCGGGAGGATTACCCACGTTACCGTCTACTAAATTTGTTGCCGTTGAGCAACTCAATGATTGACAACTACCTGAAACGGTGGTTTGCCGGGGATAAGGAAAAAATTGATTCATTGAAGGCTACTTTTAAAGACAAACCACGCATACGAACCCTGGCGGCAAATCCATTCATTCTGAGTATGATATGCTTTACCTTTCAGGAAGGGGGAAAGACAGAACTGATTGAACGCCGTAGCCAGCTTTATGAAAGCTGCACAAATTATTTGCTTGAACGGCCCTATGATATCGGGAAAAAGAGCGGACATAAGAGCTCCCGTGCGCAGATGCTCGAGTTGTTACAGGAGCTCTCTTTACGATTTTTTCTGTGGCAGGAGGCCGATTTTGACGCGGACCATGTGAATGTCATTGGCCGGCACCATCCAACTTGCGATTCATTGGGACAAACGGATGAAGTTCTGAATCAGTTACAACAGGAGACCGGACTTATTCAGCGCGTTAAAGATGCCTACACCTTTGTACATCGTTCCTTGTGGGAGTATTTTACGGCGCTCGCCCTCATGAAAGGGAGAAAACAGGAATATGTTATAAGGCACGCGGCAAATCCGGATTGGGAAGAGGTGGTAAGGCTTTACGCCGGACTGTTGGATCGTGATGATGAAATCAGGAAGCTGATTAATGGTTTGTGGACCATAAACCGGCCACTGGCTTTGAGGGTGTCTACGGAAATCAGAGCGCCAATCTCTGAGATCATTAAACCATTAATTGAAAAGGAAGAGGGTAACGAGGGTAAGCGGCTTCTTATTAATGCAATTGAACAATCACTGCCCCTGGTAGGAGAGTTGGAACGCCAAGACCTTGTGCAGGAAACGCTGAGTATCATGTTGCTAGAATGCAGAGAATGTGATTGCGAAGTAATTTACAGTGCACAATCGTTGTTGGAGAAAATGGGACTTGAGCCGCTCAAACCCGGTGGAGTGATCTTTGAACTCCTGGATTTAGCTAATGCTAGAGCGCGTCAGCAGGAGTTCCTGAATGATCCTGCCAACTGCTTCAAATGGGAGCATGTGGAGGGAGGCGCCTTCTGGATGGGTGATGACGGCCATGGAGATAATGAGCGTCCTTCGCACCAGGTAAACGTAAACTGTTTCTTTATGGCAAAACACCCGGTGACCAACAAAATGCTGGCAGGATTCCCTTTTGGGGATAAATATTCTCAATATGGCGGGGAGAACAATCCTGCGGTAGGTAACACCTGGTTTGAGGCCTATTATTTTGCTCTCTGGCTGGATGCGCAACTTCCCACAGAAGCTCAGTGGGAGTACGCGGCCCGCGGTGGCAAAGATGGGCAGCGCACCAAATATTATTTTGGCGACAAGGCAGAAGATCTGACTCGGCATGCCTGGTTCGGGGAAGGCGACAGGCCTCATGCCCATGCTGTTGACGATGTCAACCCACACACCGGCAGGGAAAACCTCAATCCTCTAGGGCTGGCCAATATGCATGGAAATGTATATGAATGGTGTGCTGACTGGTATAATTCAGTATATTATGGCCAAAGTCCTGACGAGGATCCAGAAGGACCTGAAAGGGGCTCCCGCCGCGTGGTTCGTGGCGGCGGCTGGTACCGTGGTGCCGGGTACTGCCGGTCGGCCATTCGTAACTATTTCGTGCCCGGCATCCGCGACTACCGCTTGGGTTTTCGCCTTGCCAGGTCAGTTGCCCTTGACACTTGATCCCTTGCACCCTTGTCGGCGGTAAAATGGTCTTGCTATAGCGAAGTGAAGGGAGAGAACGGCCGACGAAGCGGAGCCGGCGGACGTAGAGCGACCGGAACTGAGCGGTGGCACTGCGATTGGGCAGGTCTCCAGAATTATCCCGTAGGGGCACGTTGCCACGTGCCCTATGTCCGTACCGCCCTGCGTACGGCACCCGGAAACATTGTGATCGGTGACATTATCCAATTGAGGC
>JAAEPA010000346.1 GCA_024222475.1 Gammaproteobacteria bacterium
GGCATTGGAATTGGGCCTTGTTGCTGCTACCGATTGGGATGAGGTGCTTAACTCCTGATATTATAACATTATTGAGAGGTCGCACCCGATACGAAGAAGAAGGAACTTATTGGAAATTATAAGAATTCTGGTCAAGAATGGCGACAAAAAGGCCGACCCTTAGAGGTAAAGAGCAAAGATTTTCCAGATCAGAAGTTAGGCAAGGTCATCCCCTACGGTGTCTATGACATCACCCATGACGATGGCTGGGTGAGCGTAGGGATAGATCATGATACGGCGGAATTTGCGGTTGAATCAATTCGTCGTTGGTGGCTACGCATGGGTTGTGTTGTCTATCCGGGTGCGGAGAAGTTACTTATAACGGCAGACGCCGGGGGTAGTAATTCTTCGCGTTCTCGTTTATGGAAAGTATCGTTGCAAAGGTTAGCCGATGAATTTGGCTTAGAGATTATGGTGTGCCACTATCCGCCTGGAACCAGTAAATGGAACAAAATCGAACATAGAATGTTTTGTCATATTACGGAGAATTGGAGAAGCAGACCGTTAATTAGTCGCGCGGTAGTGGTGAAACTAATAGGGAACACAAAGACTCGAACAGGGCTTAAGGTTAAAGCTCAATTAGATCTGTGCCCTTATCCCATAGGTCAAATAATTTCCGACGAACAGCTTGCCGCCGTCAATGTGAAAAATCATAACTTTCATGGTGATTGGAACTATTCAATATCACCATGTTAATCTGATTTTGACCAGGTTATTTTGTCTCAATGCCTTAGCATATAGATCCACACAGTGAGGTGGAGTATCCAAATAAATTGGATTAAATACCTACTAAGGAATGACTTGTTAATTGTTTTGGTTGTTTAATGCTCAGGTTTAGTCTGTTTCTAGACGGAATGATTGGCTATGGCGCAGAAATAGTGGCTTTTGTTGAGGGTTTACGATTGAAAATCGTTCAAAGACTGGCTGCAATGGTAAAGAAAAAGTCTGTTTTTTATTCGATCCCTCTAATCCTTGGCTCATTAAATTTAATCCTGATAACCTGATATTCTTGTTGGGTTGGCGCGGACATTGCCTAAGTATATAGACCACATTGCAGCGGAGCTTAGATGTTAGCGCAACTCTCGATACTGGATCTGATCAATAGTTCCTCGTTTCAGGATGCGCCTGCTATTGCTGATTTTGATGAAGCGCAGGATTTTGAGGGCCCATCACCTTTCTTACAGTATCTAGTCAATCTCCAAAGCCAAATGCCTCATGCCGTGAAGGAAAGTAGGCAGTTACCGCGTGCAGAGATTCAACATTTACTTTTGCCTCAAGTAACGAACGAACCGATCCTCAATTCCGGCGGCAAGGAATTGCCGCTCGGTGGCAATCGGTTTCCGTCCCCGGCATTAGCCCCGGTAGTCAAGCCGGTCGACTTGCCAAGTACCCAAGTGTTTGGCGCCGGGCCCCTTGCGCCTATAAATAACGAACCAGCGACAATACAATCGCGTGAATTTGCCATCGACCTACATTCGAGTCCGCCGCGTATGGAGCAGGCGTTGGGGAATCGGGTGGTATGGATGGTGGGCCAAAATGTGCAGGTAGCAGAGTTGCAGATACATCCACCACATCTAGGACCTCTGCAAGTGCGCATCTCCGTGGAAGGTGAGCAGACCAATGTCCATTTTACAACCCAGCATGTCGAGGTGCAGGAAATCATGGAACATGCTTTTCCTCGATTGCGGCATGTATTAACAGAAGCGGGTTTGAATCCGGCGAATGTCAATATTTCTCAACAAGATCTGCCACAGGGGCAGCATCATAGTACAGGGCAATTTTCGTCTTCTTTATCAGACGGACCTGATTCCCCCATCAAAGAACAATCCGATAGCGCCCTAAATGTGCTCCCGCCATGGACGAGTGAGGGTACTGTTCTCATAGACTATTTCGCCTGATTTCCTTTCCCCTGCTTGGACGGCAAGTTCTTGTCGTAAGCTTCTGCATGGGTTGTCAAAATACCGTCACTACACAATTCAGATCAGGATGTTTTATGAATTTGCGCGATGATCGCGTAGAGATTTGTTTTCACGGGGGATTTTGCAAGGGAGCGGCGTATCGACGACTGCGGCCGACCAAGCAACTATCTTGTGGGAACAAGGATCAAGCGAGGGCGTGTGTAATTTATAGATTATCCGGGTCAGAGACTGGGACCAATCACTATGTTTTACACCTTAATACGTGGTCGAAAGGGCTTGAGCAGTATGTGTGTGGTATGTCAATTGCATAGCTAGATGTTGGGCATCGGGAAATCTACCCGATGGGCCCACATTCATCATTAACAAAGCCAACTCAAAGTTCTAAGCACCGTATGAAAAAAATCTTACTGATCATCTTAGGCGCTGTTGTGCTCGTGGGAGTCACAGGCGCCGTAAGCTATTTTCTCCTTGTCGATAAATCTCCTGCGGAACAAGTCGAACAGGGCGCGAAGGTTAACGAGGCGAAAAAGCAGGAGGAAAATAGCCCTAAGATCTATCATGAGCTCCACCCAAATTTTGTGGTCAATTTCCAAAACCCCAGTAAGGCTCAGTTTCTACAGGTGTCGGTACAAGTAATGGCTCGCAGTGAGGATACCATTGATGCTACTAAGCAACATATGCCCGCGATTCGAAACAGCTTAGTAATGTTGTTCAGCAGTCAGGACGCCCTGGGCTTACGCAGTCGCGAAGGCAAAGAAAAACTACGCGAGGATGTGCTGGCGGAAGTACGTAAAGTACTAGAAGAGCAGACTGGTGAACCGGGTGTCGAGCAGGTGTATTTTACCAGCTTTGTAATGCAGTAATCATCATGTCTACCAACGATATCCTGTCTCAGGATGAAATCGATGCATTGATCCATGGCGTGGACAATGGCGATTTAGAACTCGACGAGGAGGATGTCCCTGAGGGCACGGTTCAAAGCTACGATTTCACCAGCCAAGATCGCATCGTTCGAGGTAGATTGCCCACCTTGGAGATGATCAATGGGCGATTCGCCCGTCAATTTCGTATCAGCCTGTTTAATATGCTGAGGCGTGCTCCGCAGATTGATGTAGGCGATGTGCAGGTGCTTAAATTTGGAGAGTATGTGCGCAATCTGTTCGTCCCGACCAGTTTGAATATGGTCAAGGTGAGGCCATTGAGGGGAACTTCTCTTTTCAATATAGATTCAAAATTAGTATTTTCATTGGTGGATAATTTCTTCGGAGGTGATGGTCGTTTTCACGCCAAGATAGAGGGACGCGAGTTCACGGCTACGGAAATGAGAGTTGTGCAAATGATGCTGAATTGCGCATTCGTTGATCTTAAGAAGGCGTGGACCCCGGTCACGAATCTTGAGTTTCAATATGTAAGTTCGGAGGTTAATCCTCAGTTCGCCAATATCGTTAGCCCTTCCGAGGTGGTCGTTGTCTCATCGTTCCATATTGAGCTGGAAGGTGGTGGGGGAGATTTCCATGTGACCATGCCATATTCGATGCTCGAGCCAATCCGTGATCTACTTGGGGCTGGGATTCAGAGTGATAGCTCTGAGATGGATGAGCGTTGGTCGAAGGCATTGAGATATGAAATGAAGCGGGCTGAGGTTAGCTTGGATAGTTCTCTTGCCCGGACACGGATCAGTTTGAAAGACGTGTTGAGTCTTAAGAAAGGTGATGTCATTCCCATCGATATCCCCGAGTTGACCACCCTTCGGGTTGAGGGTCTGGCTATCTTTTTGGCGGAGTTTGGGATATCTAACGGCATGAATGCCTTAAAAATCGTTAAACCAGTAGCCCTCCTTAATCATTCGAGTTCTTACTGATTCATATCTGGAAATTATGGGGTCGATCAGAATGCAGGTTTTGCCTTTGCAAATGAGTCGAAAGGGTTTGACACGAAGCATAACGTAATATGACACAAGATAGCAGTGACACGCAGAAGATCGATGAGGACGCCAAGGTTGAGGGTGATGGCGCTGCGGATGATGCATGGGCCGATGCTCTAGCTGAGCAAAAACAGCAGACCAACGAGCAACAGAGGGAAGATCAGGAAGCTGGAGGTTTTACATCCGCCGAGTTTCAAGACCTGGTGGATGAGTCGTCGGAAAAGCCGCTTGTTGAGAATAGCAATCTCGAGATGATCTTGGATATTCCGGTGACCATATCTTTGGAAATCGGCAGGACTAAAATCTCAATTCGTAATCTTATGCAGCTCAATCAAGGCTCGGTCGTGGAGTTAGATCGGTTGGCGGGCGAATCACTTGACGTGCTGGTCAATGGTATGTTGATTGCTCATGGAGAGGTCGTCATGGTTAACGAGAAATATGGCATTCGTTTGGTTGACGTCATTAGCCCAACCGAGAGGTTACAAAACCTTAAATAACTTCGATCGATACTGACCTAACGTTAAAAATATTCGCGCATTTCTCTGTTCTCGGACAGGCTCCTAGAAGGAGCTACCTGTCAATTAAACTATTTTTTGTGAAAATAAATTATCACACAAACTTCTCGTTCCTTAATGAGAGATTCGGACTTAAAGGAATATGGGCTAAATTGCGGGTATTAACAAAAGGTATATTGTGGTCCCTGTTAGGGGTTTCTTTATCTATACCGGCAAGTGAGGCGACTAAGCCAAGCTCAGTTGCTACCGGAAAACTTCAGCCTATAGGTGCGGAATACCTGGTTCAGTACAGTCTAGGACTTATCGTCGTGTTATCGGCGGTAGTCGCTTTGGTATGGGTTTTACGCCGATTCAATCGTTTTCAATCGTCAGTTGGCGGCACATTGAAAACGCTTGGCGGCTTAACGCTAGGAGGGCGTGAACGGATTATATTAGTTCAAGTTGGAGATACACAGTTATTGATTGGGGTCGCTCCAGGCAGGATACAAACTCTACATGTATTGGACGAACCTTTGAAAAATAGAATGAATGTATCTAAGGATGGGCAGCATGGTATGTTTTCAAAAACTCTTTCCAACGTTATGAAAAAGGATGTCATGCACGACAATATAAAATAATGACATTACTTTTTGTTACCTAGGTACTAGATGGACTAGCTACGATGGATATAGCGCAGGGAAATAATGCATGAGAAAAGGCAGTATAAAAATACGCTCTCTAGGTTTAAAAAATAGATGCGTACCGCATGTCCCTCAGCGATCTGCTTGTAATCGGCTAACACATTTTCTTTTCACATCGCTAGTCTTATTGTTCAGTAGTTCAGTTTGGGCGCAGCCGGATATGACTCTGTTGACGGTAAGCCCTACGGAAAATGGCGGTGAGAGTTATTCGATAACTCTCCAAGTGCTCGCGCTGATGACGGTATTGAGCCTACTGCCTGCAATACTAATGACGATGACGTCGTTTACGCGCATCATCATTGTGCTGGCTCTTCTGCGCCAGGGTTTGGGTACCTCGCAAACGCCTTCGAATCAGATTCTTATTGGGTTAGCGCTTTTTTTGACATTCTTTGTAATGGCCCCGGTATTAGAGCGTGCCTATGTGCAGGCGGTTCAGCCCTATTTGCAGGAAGAAATTGAAGCCAAACAGGCAATCAAGCAGGTATTCGATCCATTTCGTGGATTTATGCTGAGGCAGACGCGCGAGTCCGATCTCAAAGTGTTTCTAGATATATCGGGAGGGGAATTGATAGATTCTCCGGACGAAGTACCTACTTCATTATTGTTGCCCGCTTTTTTGACCAGTGAGCTGAAAACGGCATTTCAAATAGGCTTCCTTATCCTAATACCGTTTCTAGTGATTGATCTGGTAGTCGCCAGTGTGTTGATGTCCATGGGAATGGTAATGCTCTCGCCGCTGATAATATCTTTACCCTTCAAAATCATGTTGTTTGTACTAGTGGATGGTTGGGCCTTGATCATGGGCAGTTTGGCATCCAGTTTTTTTTAATAATGTATATCTAGTGGAGAGAAGTGATATGACACCGGATGTCGTCATCGAGATTGGTCAGGAGGCATTAAGGATTACTGCAATGTTAGCCGCCCCGGTGTTGCTGACGGCGCTCGGCGTTGGGCTTGTGATAGGGATGTTGCAGGCAGCTACGCAGATACAAGAGATGACCATGAGTTTTATCCCAAAACTTTTAGGAATAGGGATTGCTTTGGCAGTATCCGGGATATGGATGATTCAATTAATCATGGATTTTACTGAGAGACTGTATCTTCGTATTCCAGAGTTGATAGGTTGATCAAAGCAGCCCTGAACCCCATAGGAAGTGTGAACGGTACACTTCTCTAACTGTTATTGGAATGCTGAAGACGAGTAATAAAGAAAGTCAGATAGGGAGTTATTTTGGCAACATTTCTTGTTAGATAGGAACCAGGTAGTAGGTGTGACAATCTATGGAGCTGAGTATCACCGAAATCAATGCCTGGGTAGGAGGTTTCTTGTGGCCTTTCCTACGTATCAGTGCAATGTTTGTTTCAGCACCTCTTTTTTCATCTCGGATGATACCCTTGAAGGTACGTCTGCTCATTGGTTTATTACTCTCTCTGATGATTGAGCCCATGATATTGTCGGTGCCTGCAACGGAGCCACTCAGTCCTGAAGGATTGCTTATCAGCGCTCATCAAGTATTGATCGGGTTGGGTATGGGATTTATTTTACAATTGATCTTTTCTGCCTTTGCCCTGGCCGGTGAAGTTGTTGCTATGAGCATGGGCCTTGGATTTGCTTCGATGATTGATCCACAAAATGGCGTTCAAATACCCGTATTAAGTTCTTATTACGTGGTCTTGGTCACTCTTATTTTTTTGGCGTTAAATGGGCATCTCTCATTGATCGTTATGATAATGGAGAGCTTTCAGTCCCTGCCTATTGGGGTGCATGGAGTAGGTGTTGACGGCGTCTGGCAAATAGTAGCATGGGCCAGTGCCATGTTTTCAGGAGCTGTGCTGGTGGCATTGCCGGCTCTGATTTCGTTGTTAATGGTTAATTTGGCTTTTAGTATGATAACTCGTACGGCTCCTCAACTTAATATTTTCGCTGTTGGGTTTCCAATGACCCTTATGCTGGGTTTTATTTTCATCCTCTTCAGTGTCCCTGCACTTGAACTCCAGGTGCCCCGGTTACTTACCGAGGGTTATGAGCTTATGAGTCAAATCCTAGACCGATAGCGAAATGGCAGAGCAGGACAAAAGTCAAGAACGCACTGAGCAGGCAACCCCTAAACGAGAAAAAGAAGCGCGTGAACAGGGCCAGGTTCCCCGCTCGCGAGAATTGAATACCATGCTGGTTTTGATGGTGGGGTCTACAAGTCTGCTGTTTATGGGGGATGATCTGATACGACAGATCATGTTGCTGATGCAGCGAGGCTTTACCATCGATCGCCTTGTGTTGTCCGACATCCGCGCATTGCCGCAAGTGCTGGCGGGTACCATATTAGATGCCCTGCTGATTCTTGGCCCGCTTTTCGGGGTGCTACTCGTTGCGGTACTGCTCGCGCCCACGCTAATGGGGGGGTGGTCATTCAGCGTTAAGGCGCTTGCTTTCAAATGGTCAAAACTCGATCCCATCAAGGGGCTGGGACGAATTTTCGCTTGGCGGGGGCTGATGGAGCTGGGTAAAACGCTGGCTAAATTTGTGTTGCTCTCAGGGGTGTCAGGAATAGTTATTTGGCAGTTTTTCGGAGAATTGCTTGCCCTTGGTAGTGAGCCATTACTACAGGGATTGAGTCATGCCGGTAAATTGCTGGCATGGACCTTTCTTGGGCTTAGTGCAGTGCTGGTCATTATCGCCCTGATCGATGTGCCGTTCCAACTTTGGGAGCATCATCGCCAGTTAAAAATGACTCGGCAAGAGATAAAGGATGAATCGAAAGAAACCGAAGGTCGTCCGGAGGTTAAGCAACGCATACGTAACCTGCAGCGTGAAATGGCTCAACGGCGCATGATGGAAGAGGTGCCCAAGGCCGATGTGATCATCGTCAATCCTACTCATTTTGCGGTTGGCCTTAAATTTGGTGAGCGAATGAGTGCCCCTAAGGTCATTGCCAAGGGAGGTGATCTAGTGGCCGCTCGCATTCGTGAACTGGCTGAGCAAAACGGAGTTTTGGTGTTTACCGCCCCTCCGCTCGCTCGGGCCATTTTTCACAATACGGAGCTGGGTCAGGAAATCCCCTCTGATCTGTATGTCGCAGTCGCGCAAGTACTGGCCTATGTGTATCAGCTCAGGAAGGTAAGCGTTCCGGGTCAACCGCGACCCCGGCCTCCAGTAGATTTACCGGTACCGGATGGGTATCTGAATAAGGGATGAATAGAAAAGGGAAATAATGAGCGCAACGGCGGTGATGAATCAAGTTCGTGCCTTGAGCCGCAACGGTTTGGGCACGCCTATACTGCTTGCGGCGATGTTGGCGATGATGGTCGTACCGCTGCCGCCGCTGATGCTGGATATATTGTTTACCTTCAATATATCACTGGCGTTGGTGGTCTTGCTGGTAACGGTATATGCGCAAAGACCGCTGGATTTCAGCGTGTTTCCGACCGTATTGCTGGTGGCGACATTGTTGAGACTGGCGCTGAATGTAGCGTCAACGCGCGTAGTATTATTGGAAGGACATGCAGGTACTGGGGCGGCGGGCAAGGTCATCCAAGCCTTTGGTGAGTTTGTCGTTGGTGGAAACTACGCTGTAGGTTTGGTGGTCTTTGCCATTCTGGTGTTGATTAATTTTATCGTTGTCACCAAGGGGGCGGGGCGTATCTCTGAGGTTTCCGCGCGTTTTACACTCGATGCCATGCCGGGTAAACAAATGGCGATAGATGCCGATCTCAACGCCGGAGCTATCACTCAAAAAGAAGCCAGTAAACGTCGTGATGACGTTAGCAGAGAGGCAGATTTTTACGGGGCCATGGATGGCGCCAGTAAGTTTGTGCGGGGTGACGCCGTTGCGGGAATTTTAATATTATTTATAAATATTATCGGTGGTCTGGGGGTGGGGCTGCTGCAGCACGGACTGAGTTTTTCGCAGGCCGTTCACAACTATTCTCTGTTGACTATCGGTGATGGACTGGTCGCCCAGATTCCTTCCCTGGTGTTATCCACATCAGCGGCGATTATTGTCACTCGAGTGTCCACAGCCCAGGACATGGGGGAGCAGGTACTGCAGCAATTGTTTGGCAATTCCAAGGCCTTGCTGGTGACCGCCGGTATCGTGGGATCACTGGGACTAGTCCCCGGCATGCCGAACATGGTTTTTCTGTTACTGGCTTCGGTATTCGCCGGTGCTGGTTTCATGGTCTCCCGTCGTCATGAGGGTGAAACGCAGGCCGAGGAGTCCAAGTCGCGGGATCAGGAACAAGTGACTGAGCCCACCGAGCTCAGTTGGGATGATGTGAGTTCAGTAGATCTTGCGGGGCTTGAAGTGGGGTATAGGCTGATACCGCTGGTAGATAAGAATCAGGGTGGGCAGCTCATGCCGCGAATCAAAGGGGTGAGGAAAAAAATTTCTCAGGAGCTTGGATTTCTTATTCAACCCGTGCATATACGGGACAACCTAGATCTCTCACCTAATACCTATCGTATAACCTTGATGGGGGTTCCGGTTGCCGAAGCGGAGATCTATCCCGATCGAGAACTAGCGATCAATCCCGGCAAGGTATTTGGTGAACTCGAAGGGATCAAGACCAAAGATCCTTCATTCGGTCTGGAGGCGATTTGGATAGATGCAAATGATCGCGAGCAGGCCCAGACTACAGGCTATACGGTAGTGGACGCAAGCACCGTAGTTGCTACTCACCTGAGTCAGATCCTTCAGTCGCACGCCCATGAATTGATTGGGCATGAAGAGGTGCAGCATCTTTTAGATGTCTTAGCTAAAAATTCACCCAAGCTAGTCGAGAATCTGCTACCTGATGCCTTGTCGCTGGGGGCCATTGTCAAGGTATTGCAAAACCTGCTTCGTGAACAAGTTCCCATTAGAGACATACGTACGATTGCCGAAACATTGGCAGAGCGTGCGCCCAAGTGTCAAGATCCGGACGAACTTTCTGCTGCCTTGCGGATTTCTTTATCACGATCAATCGTGCAAAAAATAAATGGCCTAGCTTCGGAGTTGTCGGTATTCACTCTGGATCCATCAATGGAACAGATTTTGCTTAAAACAGTTCAAGGCAATTCAGGAACCGGACTGGTAATCGAGCCGGGATTGGCAGGGCAGCTACAAAAATCAGTATCGGAAATAGTTGGTCGCCAGGAGATGGAAGGACGACCCGCCATTCTAGTAGTTTCTCCCCCCCTAAGGCCATGGCTTTCGCGCTGGCTGCGTGTAGCAAATCGCAGCCTTCATATACTGGCCTATAACGAGATTCCTGATAATACACAGGTAAAAGTAGTTGCAACCCTTGGCCGGGAAGGCTGAGAAAGGACAATTCGATGTTGAGGGCCCCAGGATGGGTGGGCGTCAGTTCGGGAAATCAGCAGCGTAGCCCCGAGTCTGCAATCACGTCCTTTCCCTTTATTGAATATCTAAAGGGAACTTCGGAATGAGAATAAAAAGATTCTTTGCCGCTGACATGCGTCAAGCCATACGCTTGGTGCGCACTGAACAAGGGCCAGAGGCCGTTATTCTATCCAGTCGCGCGGTAAACGGCGGAATAGAGATCATTTCCGCCATGGACTATGATCAGAGGCTGGTTTCGGAAATGGTCTATACGGCCGAAAAAAACCGTCCCTCTCAGGAGGTTGAACCCGTTACTAAAATAACCGAACACTCCGACCGGAAGGTTCAAGGTCGCCTTGAAGAACATGCGGTATCCGAACAACTAACAACACCGCCACCTGTGGCTGTCAAGCCTCAAGTGTTACCAGCTTCCACCGAGGTTGGCCGGCCTCTGGTCTTGGATTTAAAAACACAGGATCCGGCGCTGAAGGCATTGCAACAAGATCTTGCTGCCATGAAGGGCTTACTGCGCGAGCAACTTTCCGGGTTGGCTTGGGGAGACTATTCTCGTAATCAACCGGTTCGAGCGCAACATGTCAAACGGCTTAAACGGCTCGGATTTAGTCCAAGCTTATCTCGAGAGCTCGCTGATGCCGTACAGGAGATCAATGATCCCGTGAAGTCATGGCGCGAGGTGCTTTACCGGGTTGCAAAAAAAATACCTACATCTCAAGGTGGTATTATTGAGCAGGGAGGTACGATCGCATTGGTTGGGCCTACCGGGGTGGGTAAGACGACTACTCTGGCTAAACTCGCCGCACTTTTTGCGCTGCGTCATGGCCGTGATCAGGTCGCCATGGTCAATGTCGATACCTTCCGTATAGGTGCTCAGAAACAACTTCAGACCTATGGTCAAATTCTGAGTGTGCCGGTGATTACGACCCGACTTGATGAGTTGGGTATGGTGTTGGATGGATTGACGGACAAGAAACTGATTCTGATCGACACCGCAGGATTTGGTCCCCGGGATCCTCGTAATAAAAAGCGTTTTCAACTCTATTCCAAGATATCCTCGATTACCACCTATCTGACGATAGCATCGAATATTCAGCGCAACGCCCTCGACGAGGTTGTCCGGACCTTCGGTACCATGGGGCTTAAGGGATGTATTTTGACTAAATTGGACGAGGCTGCAAACCTGGGGGATGCTCTATCAGTAATCATTCGCCACGGATTGCCCTTGGTGTACGTGTCGGATGGACAAAGAGTGCCCGAAGATTTACATCCTGCGCGAGTTAACAATCTGCTGACCCGGGCCGTATCGCTGGCAAAGAAATTTAACGAGAATGTTGATGAAGGATCGCCTGTTTGGCCTATGCATCTCCGAAAAACGCAGGAGGTAGGAATCAGTGTCTAAGTCGAACATGGTGACTGATCAGGCTACCGGATTGCGGCGTATGTTACAGCACCGACCAGTCCAGGTTATGGCGGTGGCCAGTGGTAAGGGGGGGGTAGGCAAGACCAATGTTTCGATAAATCTATCCGTTGCCATGTCGGCCATCGGCAAAGAGGTGATACTGCTTGATGCCGATATGGGGTTGGCAAATGTAGATGTGTTGCTTGGTCTACAATCGAGCGCTAATCTCTCTCATGTATTGGATGGTCAGTATACGCTCGAACAGACCATTATTCGTGGGCCCGCGGGGTTAAATGTTATTCCCGCCTCCTCCGGGATTGAGCGGATGGCCAATCTCAGCCCAAGTGACTACTATAAAATAACCCAGGCCTTTGCTGAACTGAGCATTGATTTTGATGTGCTGGTGATCGATATTGCCGCTGGTGTCAGCGATAGCGTTATCAATTTCAGTCGCGCTGCCCAAGAAATTGTCGTTGTTGTTTGTGATGAACCAGCTTCGATTACTGATGCCTATGCCTTGATTAAGGTACTCAGTCAAAACGGCGATTTATTTAGATTTCATGTGGTGTCGAATATGGTGCAGCATCTCCATGAAGGCCGAATCCTTTATCACAAACTTGCTAAAGTCTGTCAACGATTTCTAGGCGTTACATTACATTTCATGGGAACAATTCCATACGATCCTTTTTTACGCAAAGCCGTGCAACGTCAAAATTCGGTTGTTCAGTCTTTTCCAGGCTGCCCCGCGGCGAGGGCCTTTAGAAAAATGGCGGTAACAGCCGCAGCATGGCCGTTGCCCAAGGGCGTAAGAGGTCAGTTAGGGCACTTTGCAAAAAGGTTATCTGCAAGTGCTAGTGCTCTATCAACGTGAGTGTACGGTTTTAGCGTCCCTTGCCGTGAACGTTGACAAGCTAACTGAACTCGCACACTTACATTGATAGAGTACTCAGAGCTTTAGGGAGTATCTTGTATGACTGTAGTCACCGGGTATTCGAAGGCGCCAGCTATCGATACTGATCAACTGGTCACGGATCATGCCCCGTTGATCAATCGTATTGCTTATCATCTCGTCTGTCGCCTACCGCCCAGTGTGCAGGTCGACGATTTGCAACAGGCGGGGATTATCGGCTTGCTTGAAGCGGCGCGTAATTATGATCCCACGCAAGGTGCGAGTTTTCAGACCTATGCCGGTATCCGTATACGTGGCGCAATGTTGGATGAATTGAGGAAAACGGATTGGGTGCCGCGCTCAGTGCACCGTAAAACCCGTCAGCTTGCTAATGCCATACAGGAGATCGAATGCCGGGAGCAACGCGCAGCCCATGATGCGGAAGTTGCACACGAAATGGACTTAGGAGTAGATGACTATTATCGATTGCTGCGCGAGGTATCAGTAGGCCGTGTTCTGGCTATAGAGGACATATTTAGTGTAGGTGAGGAGCACAATGGAGCGGGGAGTAGTCCGTATGATGAACTGGAACGGGCCAGGTTCAGAGAAGCCTTGGCGGAAACCATTGATCGTTTACCTAAAAAAGAACGGTTGGTTATGGCCTTATACTACGATGAGGAACTCAATCTCAGAGAGATAGGCGAGGTGCTGGGAGTTACTGAGTCGCGTGTTTGTCAGATCCATAGTCAAGCGTTGATCCGGCTTCGTGCTCGCATCCAAGATTGGGTTGCAGAAGGAGGCGGTGAGAGGGCCTAAAAAACTTTTTGAAAAAATTACTATGGATTCTTAATCAGTTCTACCTCTACCCGGCGATTGATGGCACGGGCCTTTACGGTAATGTTACGAACCTTAGGGAGTGTTTCACCGAAGTGGCTCATTTGAATTCTATCCTTCTCTATCCCATTGCGAGAAAAAAAATCAGCTACACTTTGAGCTCTATTTGAAGAAAGTGTAATGTTATATTTATCGCTTGCCACATCATCCGTATGACCACGGATAAGAATCTTTATAACCTCAGGATTCTCTGCTGTATAATTTGCAACGCGGTGCAGTTTACTTCGAATATCTTCATTCAACTTAAATTTGTCCGTTTTAAATTTTACCTCGGTGTACCGGACCTCATTAAATCCATACTCAAATAATTCTTGCCTGCATCGTTGGAATTCGTTAAATGAGGGGTGGAAGTTGACTGGGTTTAGGCGTATGCGTACCTGATATCGGTCTTCCTCCCAGTCTCGATAATTAAAGCTGCCCATCCTGCCTCGTTCCAAGGTATTCAGTAGCCAACTGGCGTCTGAGTGGTTCAAAAGAATTGGAGGATCTTCCGGCGTAACATGGATGTGAATCTCATGCCTGTCAGGCGCTTGGTAAAGCCAGGAAGGAGGAACTTCAAGTAAGCTGGCTTTTCCTTTTTTATGGGTAGGGTGATAGACGTTTATCCAGAAGACAAGATCTTCACCGGATTTTTGGATGAATCTAGCAGTTCCATAATCAGGTATCGTGTGGCTGAGTTCGCATTTATATTTTGTTCCAGTATATTCCCATGCTGATTGGTGTATACCTGCCATATAGTCGATATTTCCTGCCGCCAGGCTAAGCCCATTGGGTAAGTATGAGAAAAATAACCACGCGAAGAAGGAAAAGCACTTCCAGTCGGGAAAAGTATTGTCAGTTTTTTTAGATTTTTGCATTGAATGCCCGATAAAACTAGTGGATCATCTCAGCCTTTATTTGAATAAGGAAGTCGTTAGTTCGGCTGCGTAATATTCTGGAAGTTATGGGTTGGTTGGCATGTTTCATTCCTTTATTGCCTGATCCCAATCCTATCCATTCACCTAGACGGCCGTTAACGATAGTACTTACTTCTCTACCCTCTAAGGTTTCGAGTTCATCGTTATTGGGGCGTTGCTGAAGTGAGGAGACCTCTAATTCCACGACTTCACCCCGAATGCGTGGGGTCACATAAAACCCATTTGAAACAACCCTATCATCCCTCTCGCGGAAAAAACCGGTATGCCTACCCTTTAAGAAATATTGTTGACGATCATAGGGTACTGAGCGGTTGAGATAGATAAAAGCTGCTCGACCCTCAATGGTCTGGACCTGATTCAGCATATTGCCTGAACTTTTTGTGAAATATTGCCTGTTATGTGTGCTGGTGTTGGGGTCTTTGGCCGGTACCTCAAGCGCCATTATTCCCTTTGTTGAAGTATCGTTGCGGTATCTTCTATTACCTTCCAGCTGTCGTACCGAAACCAATACCATGCGCTGCGGAATGTCTAATTCGTCGATTAGAGTCTTTATCGCTGTCAGTTTGGAAGGCGCCGCACGGACGATAAGCTTGTTAGCGCTGCTCGTGATCACGGCATCTGGACCAGTCAATGGAATTATCGTCGGGATGAGCGCCTCAGCACTAAGGTGTTTGAGGGAAAATATTTCTAACCGAGTTTCCGCGATAGCGAGAGGGTACCAAAGGTTTACGACGAACAAAGCAAAAAAAGAAATAATGAAAACAGTTCTGTGTTTACTGGTTATGTAATTGCGATATAGGGTAGGCATTTTGCCGTGATCTCAGGATAAGAGCAATATTGATTGGTGATATTTATTTTTTATGGGCGGTTGCGAATGTTTTCCTGATAAAGCTGCTTCGAGTCTCTTTGGGTAAGGAAGCTTATGACTCTCTATTTCGTCTGAAATATGGTGATCTTTAGCTCGTGAAATACGGGTTAAGTAAATTGAAGAGCTGCCGAAATGTTATCTACAGGTGCTCAATTGTCGGGGGACAAACGTGGACAAGAATATGAACATATTGGTCGTAGACGACTTTCCTACGATGCGGCGTATTATAAGAAACTTATTGGGAGAGTTAGGATTCAGCAATATTGAAGAAGCCGATGATGGCGCTACGGCCCTGCCTATGTTGAAGACGGGAAAATTCGATTACTTGATTACCGACTGGAATATGCCAAAGATGCCGGGAATCGATCTGTTAAAGGCAGTACGGGCAGATTCCAGTAACATCTCTAAGATGCCGATACTGTTGGTTACCGCAGAGGCCAAGCGAGAGCAGATCGTCGAAGCAGCCCAGGCAGGGGTAAATGGCTATATCATCAAACCGTTTACGGCGGGAACACTGAAGGAGAAGCTGGAAAAGACCTTGGCACGATTAAATCCTACTACCTAGATTACTTGCAGAATCTAGGTACCACATAGATCGACCAGAGGCCGGTATCAATGAAAAATGCCGCAGAGTTCGAAGACAAGCGCTTGGATCTTGCACAACAGCTGGTGGTACAGATCGAAGCCAATAATGAAACCAAGGTAAGAGAGTTATTACTGGAACTGACCCAAGTCCGCGATGGTACATTATTTTGCGAGGTAGGCAAGCTCACCCGAGAGCTTCATGATACGTTAAACAATTTTCGTCTAGATACTCACATCTCTTCTGTAACCGAGCGCGATATCCCGGATGCTAAAAAACGACTCAGTCACGTCATAGAAATGACCGAGAACTCCGCACTACGTACTTTAAATGCGGTAGAAAGTGGCGTGGAGTTATCAAAGGCGGTGCGTAATCGTACTCAGCATCTCAAGGACGGTTGGGAGAGTTTCAGACGACGGGAGATGACGCCTGATCAGTTTAGGCAGCTGAATCGCGATATAGATAGCTATCTGGATAAAATGGATAGAGAGCTTGCGTTGATACATGGGAATCTCTCAGAGATCATGATGGCGCAGGAGACGCAGGATCTAAGTGGTCAGATTATTCGTCAGGTCATTCAATTGGTGCAGAATGTAGAAAATAGTTTGGTAGATCTCATTCGCATTACCGGTCAGGCCGAGCCTGCGGGTATAGAGCACAGCGCAGGATTAGACGAGAGTAGAGGGTCGGGACCCACGGTTCCCGGTGTTGATTCGAAAGAGGCCGTTCAGAGCCAAGATGAAGTGGATGAGCTGCTGTCAAGCTTGGGTTTCTAAAGAAAGAAATAAAGAAAAGGTGATGAATGGAGTCTTCAGTCAATGGCGGTATATTTCACTATGGCAAAAGCTGTTGTCAAGGTATCGTAAATCTACTGGTTTTGAGTGATCATCGATGAATATTGATCTCAACGACGAGATATTGCAGGACTTTCTGATCGAGGGTGGAGAGATCCTCGAACAGTTGGGTGAGCAGTTGGTCGAATTGGAGCAGGACCCTGAGAATTCCGATTTGCTGAATACGGTCTTTCGAGGTTTCCATACCATAAAGGGCGGGGCTGGTTTCGTTAACTTGAGCTCAATGGTCGACATCTGTCATGGAGCAGAGGATGTCTTTAATCTGCTGCGTCAAGGTCAGCGCCAAGCGGATTCTGAGCTCATGGATGCCATTCTTCAGGTGTTGGATATCCTCAATGATATGTTCGATCGGGTGCGTGTAGGTCAGGAACCCCCGGAGGCCGATGCGGCGCTGCTTGCTAAGCTTAAAGTATTTGCTGACCCCCAGCTGAGTGGAGCTGCTGGCGATTCCACTATGAAGCAGTCTGTCTCCGATCCGATACCCGTTGCAAATCCACTCTCGGATGGATCCACAACACAAGAAGCCGTTGGGGATACCGCTGATCTGGAGTTCGAGGGATTTCTCGATGAATTACAAACCGAGGCGAGCGAGCCGGTATCAACATCATCCAGCGATGACATTTCCGATGATGAGTTCGAGAGTCTGCTCGATCAGTTGCATGGAAAAGGCGCGCCTGGAGGTGCACCTGAGTCAAGCCAATTACCCGAAGAATATCTAGAAACTGAGCGGCCTGACACCAACATTTCTCGCGCCAAGGATCAGGCGTCAGATACCATTTCCGAAGATGAGTTTGATGACTTAATTGATGAGCTTCACGGCAAGGGTGGAGCTCCAGGGGTGAGTGCGGCAAAGTCTGTTTCCGAAAATACTGAGTTGAAAGTGACGCAGGTATCTGAACCTAAACCCCAATCCGTTACGATGCCGCCCCAACCTAGCCCCTCGGCTGATAAAGTTCCGGCTAAGGTGCCAGTGGAGGCCACCGTTCGGGTGGATACCAGGCGCCTTGACGATATTATGAATCTGGTGGGGGAATTGGTACTGGCGCGTAACAGGCTGGCCATTTTATACCAGGCCAGACCCGATGAAGAGGTCACTAAGGCGGTATCCAATCTAGATATGGTGACCACCGGGCTGCAGGCGGCAGTAATGAAAACCCGTATGCAACCGATCAAAAAGGTGTTCGGACGCTTTCCAAGGGTTGTGCGCAACATGGCACGCAGCCTGAAAAAAGAGATAGAATTGGAGATGCGTGGGGAGGAGACTGATCTGGATAAGAATCTGGTCGAGGCCTTAGCCGATCCTCTGGTACACCTGGTACGTAACGCGGTGGATCATGGTATAGAACTTCCGCAAGATCGTGAACGAATAGGTAAGTCTCGCAGCGGTAAAATAATATTGTCCGCTAGCCAGGAGGGTGATCACATTCTGCTTACCATAGAGGATGATGGCAAGGGAATGGATGCCAATGTTCTTCGGCGTAAAGCTGTGGAAAAGGGTTTGGTTGATCAAGAAACAGCGGAACGTCTCAGCGATTCTGATGCCTTTAACCTGATTTTTATGCCTGGATTATCTACAAAGGCGAAAATATCCGATATCTCCGGTCGAGGTGTCGGCATGGATGTCGTTAAGACTCGTATCGAAGAACTCAATGGCGTAATTGAGATCTTTTCAAAAAAAGGCAAAGGATCAAGAATCCGTATAAAGGTTCCTCTGACCCTAGCCATTCTTTCTACCCTCATGGTCGTGCTTGGTAAACAGCGTTTTGCGCTGCCTCTGAGCGGGGTAGACGAGATCTTTGATTTTGATCCTCAGGATACCAGTAAAGTAGAAAATCAGGAAGTCATACTGGTTCGTAAAAAGGCCCTGCCGGTTTTCTATCTGAGGCGTTGGCTAATCGAAGACATGGATGGTATGGACTCCGCTGTATCGAGTCATGTCGTCGTGGTGCATGTAGGAAGCCATCGAGTGGGTTTTGTGGTTGACCAGTTGATCGGGCAGGAGGAGGTGGTTATTAAACCCCTCGGTGCCTATCTTCAGGGTGTGCTGGGATTCGCGGGTGCGACCATCACCGGAGATGGCCGAATTGCATTAATTCTCGATGTTGTAAGTCTGATGAAAGCTAAAGCGGGAACGCTTTGAGATTCCATCTGAAAGCCGTTGATAATCAAATGGTTATAGGCGATAGTTTAGTCAGTTCACAAGAAAGGGAGTGTTTTATACATGGATGCACTCAGCATTGTCGGCGTTGTCATTGCGTTGGGTGCCATACTTGGTGGGAACATATTGGAGGGAGGACATACTGACTCTCTTATCCAGCTAACGGCATTCATCATTGTTATGGGAGGGACGATAGGTGCGGTGATGCTGCAGACACCGGTTAGTGTGTTTTTTCGGTCATTGAAAATGTTGCCCTGGGTCGTGGTACCACCGAAGATCGAAGGGGATGTAAAGATAGTCAAAATAGTGGAATGGAGCAATTTGTCACGTAAGGATGGCTTGCTGGCCCTGGAAACCGCTGCTGAAGAGGAGAGCGACCCGTTTTCAAGAAAGGGTCTCCAGCTTCTGGTCGATGGTGGGGAGCCAGAGGCGATACGCAATATTATGGAGATTGAAATGATCCAAGATGAGAGCCATGATCTGATGGCTGCCAAGGTATATGAAGCCGCAGGCGGTTACACGCCAACTATTGGCATCATAGGGGCGGTCATGGGGCTCATCCATGTGATGCAGAATTTGAATGATCCAAGCATGTTGGGTAGCGGGATTGCAGTCGCTTTTGTGGCAACGATCTATGGCGTGGGCGCGGCTAATCTTATACTACTTCCTATAGCCGGCAAGCTAAAGGCCATTGTCGCCAAACAATTCCAATATAAGGATATGGTTCTCGAAGGTATTATCGCGATTGCCGAAGGGGAGAATCCAAGATATATCGAGAACAAGCTTCAGGGGTATCTAAAATAGGAATACACATGAATTAAGTTGGATTAGTGCCTAGATCACTTGCAGGATCTAGGTCGTATGTTACTTCAGTAATATTCTTTGATATTAAAAAACACCGTGCGTAAAAAAAGACAGGAAGAGCCTGAAAATCACGAGCGTTGGCTGGTGTCCTACGCTGATTTCATTACCCTGTTGTTTGCATTTTTTGTGGTTATGTATGCGCTTTCCTCTGTCAATGAGGGTAAATACCGGGTCCTATCAGATTCCTTGGATGCTGCATTTCAGGGTCCCGCTCGTTCATTGCAGCCTATCCAGGTAGGCGAAATCCATCGTTCGTCATTAGATTCTATTGTTGACCCGAATAATGTTCAGAGGGTGGTTGACGTCAATTTTATTACTGAGGCACTGAAACGACAGGAATATTACGAGAAAGTGATGGAGCAGACGCGTTCAATTACGGGTGATATGCAGGACGCACTGCAACCGTTGATAGACAAAGAGCTTGTCAGTGTGCAAAACCATGGACTTTGGATCGCGGTTGAGATGAAAACGAGTATCTTATTCGCTAGCGGCGCCGTGACACTGGCTAAAAGAGCCGGCACCATACTAGATAAGATTGCACAGGTCCTACGACACTACCCTAATCAGGTTCAGGTCGAAGGTTTCACTGATAACGTTCCAATTCATACGCTTACTTTTCCTTCCAATTGGGAACTATCAGCAAATAGGGCGGCGACAGTAGTTCGTTTATTGTCTCAGTCCGGTGTAGAACCTTCCCGGATGGTGGCAATGGGGTATTCCGAATATCGCCCAAAGACACAAAATACTACGGTGGAGGGACGCAGGAAAAATAGGCGGGTAGTCGTTACGGTGCTGGCTGATATAGAAAAAGGAAGTTCTTTTCTTCCGGCAGGAATTACCGAGAGACTGTTCAGGGAGTCTGCTCCAGAGGTTTCGGATAATTATCAGGCGAACCTTGACGATGGACTGTTGACTCCTCCAAATATGTGAAATGTTTGAATCTTTTCTTAATCTCTTACGCTGGTATATTAAGTATTCGACTTGAAGTGCTGACATTCTCTTAGAAAAATTGCTCCTAATACAAGGCTAGAGAAATTTAACCTATCGTCAAATAGAGGTTTATGACTATGAATATCTGGGCCATCGCCAATCAGAAAGGAGGTGTAGGAAAGACCACGACCACTATTACCTTAGGTGGGTTCATGGCCGCTGCCGGAGAACAAACATTATTGATCGACCTGGACCCGCATTGCTCTCTGAGCACCTACCTTGGTATTGATACCGATAAGGATGAGCGTAGCGCTTATACATTATTCAAACAGGTGGCCGATGGCGATGAGCCGCAGACCCATAGTCAGATTGCAAACACTCGATTTGATAATCTGCATGTGCTTCCCGCTTCTACGGCGATGGCTACCTTGGATAGGCAACTTGGGTCACGCGCCGGTATGGGAACCGTTATTGCGAGATCGTTGGAAGGTCTGGATATGGAATACCAGAACGTGTTGATAGATTGTCCTCCCATGTTGGGCATCCTTATGGTCAATGCGTTGGCGGCAAGCGAACGGCTTATTATTCCCGTGCAAACAGAATTTCTGGCTTTAAAGGGATTGGATCGTATGTTGCGCACCCTCGAGATGATCCAACACGCATGCAAACGGCAACTTCAACATGTTATCGTTCCTACGATGTATGACCGTAGAACACGAGCCTCTATTGATACCTTGAAGGTATTACAAGAGCGCTATACCGGTACCCTTTGGGAGAGTGTTATTCCAGTGGACACCCAATTTCGTGAGGCTAGTCAAGCTGGTGTGCCTTTGTCGATCAATATGCCACGCAGCCATGGCGCCCTAGCCTATGAGGCACTGCTTAACACCTTACAGAAAACTACTGGAGAGGCCCTCAATATGGCGGTGGCATCATGAATGACAATGCAGAAAATTTTGCAAAATTACATGATCCAAAGCAAGCGCTGGATGTTTATATTGATAAACTCTTATTTGATGCATCTACAGAGGTAGAAGAGGATGCTTCAATGGTCGGTGCGGATGATGAGCCAGCGCCGGCTTTGATCCCTGATAGCGTGGAAAATTCGGGACCGGTCTCTCCCGAGGATCCTCCATCGACTAAAAGCAATGTGGAAATGCTAGCGGTAGAGCAGCAAGAAGTTGATCAAGTCGAGTCTGAACAGACAACTTCTGAATGGATTTCGGAGTTCGGCTCAGCTCAGGTTCAGAGTGAACTAGAGGATGCAGTAGTGGAGGGACAAGAGCTTGAGTGGGAAGAAGATGCTCGGATGACTCAGGGGCAACTTTCTAACTCCAGCGCCGAACCGCATCAAGTACCCATAATTCAATTACTACATTCGGATCAAGAGTCTGCTGCTCTGGAGCTAAAAGACGCATTGGCCAACGACAATGATAGCGATTCAGGTGCTGTCGCCGAGCCGGAAAATATGCTGGGCGATACTAATGAGAGTGACTCAGGTATCGACGCGGAGCTGAAAGATGAACTAGGCAATGACAGTGATAGCGATTCAGGTGTCGACACCGAGCCGGAAGAGGTATTGGGCATTGGCAATGATCATGACTCAGGTGCCGGCACCGAGCCGGAAGAGGTATTGGGTGATGACAGTGATAGCGACTTAGGTGCCGACGCCGAGCTGGAAGAGGTATTAGGTAATGACAGTGATAGCGACCCAGGTGCCGATGCTGAGTCGAAAGAAGTATTAGGCAATGACAATGATAGTGACTTAGATGCTGATGCCGAGCTGAAGTATTCCCACCTGAAATTTCGAGTTGCTGGACTGAACCTCGTCACTCCTTTTGGGTATGTTCATGGGGACTATCTCTGGCCCACCGAGAATATTACTGAAATCGATGGTCCACAATGGTTGCTGGGGGAGGTTATGGTCGATGGCCACTGCGTCAAGCTCGTAGATATCGCCCCGTTGGTGATTCCATCATCTAGGTATGCTGTTTTGCTGTCGGTATCTCGCCCCGCGTTTAAGCATGTTCTAATGCTCAATGATACAAGCTGGGGCATTGCATGCGATAAGGTCGAAGGTGGAATCGATTTGCAAGCTGCGCAAATCCAATGGCGGAGCGAACGGGGAACTCGTCCCTGGCTAGCCGGCACCATCATCAGCGAAAAAAGCGCCCTTTTGGACATTAATGCTATCTTGTACTTTCTTGAACATGGACGTTGGGATGGTTAGGAATGCTGTCTACACACTTCCCTATCCAGCTTGTCTTATCATTCGTAGTCGGCGTTGTGATAACCGTGGCGTAGCCTAAACCCTATGTTTTGACATTTTTTGCAAGTTTAAGGAGGTCAAAACATAAAGGCTGATTTTTTGGTCAAGAACTGTTCCATAGTCCCTTATGGAACAGTTACTTGCAGGTCAAAACATAGGGTCTAGGTTAATGCGCCTGTTATCAGGTCTTGAATACAAACGATCATTCGGCGCCAGTTAGGAAGGTGTGTCGTTCGCACATTCCTTAGGCAACGGGTTACAGTCGTTATTTGCCTAAATAAGGACATCGATGGCGATGAGCCCGGCGCTATTTCTACATCATGATATTCGCAGCACTTGAATCCACAATGCCGGCACAATTCTCCCGATTTATCCATCATCTCAAGCCCTTTCGACACCCAACATAGAATAATCAACTCTAAAAAAACCTCGTCAGTATCTAAATTCCATAAAATACAATCGATGCACCTCTGTCAACAGAGCCGAGTTCAAGTAGAATTGTATGATTTACAAATGATTCAAGTAAGGGAATAAGGGTGAAAGAGAAAATTCGCATATTGGTTCAAGCTGCAATCGAAAATCTGCAGGCCGATGGAACCTTGCCCGGTAGCGTGGGCCAACAAATACAGATTACCCGTACCAAAAATAAAGACCATGGTGATTTTGCCTGTAATGTCGCCATGTCGCTAACCAGAGTGGCACGGCGAGCGCCGCGCGAAATTGCCCAAGCTATTGTACAACAATTGCCCGATTCGTCTGATATCGACAAGGTGCAGATCGCCGGTCCGGGTTTTATAAATTTTTATCTGCGGACAGGGGCCTACCTTTCCATCGTTAAAGACATTCTGAGTCAGGGGGCGCATTTTGGAGAAAGTCAAATAGGTAACAACAAGCGAGTCCAAGTCGAATTCGTATCCGCAAATCCTACCGGCCCGTTGCATGTGGGACACGGTCGCGGAGCGGCATATGGGGCAACGCTAGCCAATTTATTAGAGGCCATTGGGTGTCGGGTTCATCGGGAATATTACGTGAATGACGCCGGTCGACAAATGGATATTCTTGGTGCTTCGGTATGGCTGCGTTATCTTGAGCTGAGCGGTGAGGAATTTGTATTTCCCGCTAACGGTTATCAAGGCGATTATGTTTGGGACATTGCCGCGACCCTGCACCGAGACCATGGTGAGACATACCGTCATAGCGCGGCAGAAGTATACCGCGGTATTCCTCCCGATGAATCCGGCGGTGGAGACAAAGAATGCCATATCGATGCCCTAGTGTCGCGCACTAAGGCATTGCTGGGGGATAACCGATATCGGTTTATTTTTGAGCTGACGTTGAATGTTATTTTGGATGATATTCGCGATGACCTTGAGCGGTTTGGCGTTGTTTATGAGGAATGGTATTCAGAAAAAACCCTAGTTGAGCGTGGCGCAGTTCATCTTGCTATAGAGCGGTTGCGTGAAGCGGGCCATGTGTATGAGAAGGATCTGGCCTTGTGGTTTCGCTCCACGACCTTTGGCGATGAAAAGGATCGCGTGTTGGTGCGAGAAAATGGCCAGAGCACTTATTTTGCCTCAGATGTTGCTTATCATATGGACAAGTTTGAAAGAGGTTATGATGAGGTGATCGATGTTTGGGGAGCAGATCATCATGGCTATGCTCCCAGGATCAAAGCGGCTTTAGAGGCCCTTGGAGATCAGTCGTCAAAGCTCGATGTGCTATTGGTACAATTCGCCAATCTCTACCGTGATGGTGAGAAGGTTCAGATGTCGACCCGGTCTGGAGAATTTGTCACTTTGCGTCAATTGCGTAAAGAGGTGGGTAAGGATGCTGCCCGTTTTTTCTACATTGTGCGGAAATGTGAGCAACACTTGGATTTCGATTTGGATCTTGCCAAATCTAAATCCGCCGACAATCCAGTCTATTACATCCAATATGCCCATGCGCGGATCTGCAGTGTAATGGGCCAGCTAGAAGAGAAGCGTTTAAGTTTCGATGTGGATAGCGCCGATTTACAACGCCTAAATGAAAACCATGAGCAAGTGCTGAGTGTGCAACTCGCGCGTTATCCAGAAGTTTTGGAACGGGCTGCAATTAGCCGGGAACCTCACCAGTTAGCCCATTTCCTTAGAGAGCTCGCCAATTCTTTTCACACTTATTACAATGCCCATCAGTTTCTTGTTGATGACGACGCTTTGCGCAATGCTCGGCTTATGCTGATACTCGCTGTTCGTCAAGTCATCCGCAATGGTCTATCTTTGCTGGGTATATCTGCCCCAGAAATCATGTAGGTATGACTAGGGATTACAAAAACTATCAACCTAAGTCCAGCAAGCCGCTACCCGGCTGGTTATGGTTTACAATGGGGTTGGCGGTTGGGCTGGTGGTCGCTTTCTATATCTATCTCAATGGCCAACAGGCATTGAAGAAAAGTGGGCATGTGTCCTTCAGCCCAGTCCCTGAGATTCAAGGTCGAGCTATCGAACAGCCTCAAGAGGCATCCCCGCCTACGCAACGCAAGTTTGATTTTTATACCCTGCTTCCAGAGTTAGAGGTCTTGCTTCCCGAGACCCCCAGCCAAGAACAAACCCAACAGATTCCACAGCGTGCTGTAACCGATGCATCTCGGGATAACAAAAAATCTTCTTCCCGTTCTTCGCCCGCCTATATTTTGCAGGTTGGGTCTTTTCAAAAGCTCCATGAGGCCGACAGCCTCAAGGCACAACTCGCCCTGCTGGGCGTTGAATCTAATATTCAGCGGGTTCGGGTGGATCGAAAAACCTGGTATCGGGTCAGAATCGGGCCTTATAGCGATCGTAAACAGCTCAATCGAATTCGTGCCAAATTAAGTAAAAATAAGATTGACACCCTGTTGGTAATGGCCAGGGAGTAAGCAGTTGCTCAGATCCGAATCACTATTCCTGTGCTACTCGATGATAGATGCTATTCGTGCGGCGCAGCTCAGCGAAGGTCTGCTTTCGCAGGCGTTTCAACGCCCTTAGCTTTTTTTGGGCTTCATCAACTAACCAAGGATGGGTATTTTTCCTATTCCGGGTGAAATAATGGAGCGTAGATTGTTCCGAGGTCAACAAGGAATCAATGGCGAATTTCGCGGAGTCCTCCAGCAAGGGACTGCGGGCTATCTGTAGCGCGGCATCCTCCTGCAGCATGCAATATTGCATGAGGAGACGATGCAGTGCGATAAGGGCCTCTTGCGTCGATTTTGTGATACGGTTTTTTGAATAGGGATTGAGGCTGGCATCATTGATTGCATCCAGCCATCTGGCGAGGTCGCTTTCAATAATGACGGTTTGAAGAGCCTTGATTTCATCTACAAGCGCAGCGGCGCGATTCTGTAAATACCTATACTCTTGTCTTGATCGAGATTTTCTGAACAGCTGTTTCCATAGGCTTAGAGTTGTATCCATGCGTCCATATAGGATGCCGAGCCCTCGCTTCTTACTCGTCAGCGATGGTTCTTGATCCTCGATCTGTCTGATTTTTCCTTGGATGGCGCGAATGCTGATTTTGAATCTGAGGAGATAGTATTCTCCTAACAGTCGAGTTATTCTATTTGACTGGCGTCGTAAGCGATCGATACAGATGTCAAGCTTTCTTGTTTCTGCATCGTTGCCGGCTTTGATACGCTCGAGATTTGCGATCATCTTGAGAAAGCAGCCATACTCGCTGTTGATATCGAATAGTAGATAATTGATGTGTTTGAAATTTTTTTCGATTCGTTCGTTACAGGCCTGGCTTGTATCGTCTCGGGAATGTGACAGCATTTGCATCAGGTTACCGATCTTTCCCTTGAAAACCTTAACCTTGATGTTGTCTTCCAGAAGTCTTACTTCTTTGAGTATCGTGACTACCTCATCCCTCAGGCTGTGTTCGGTTTCTTGGTTTTGAATATGACGGGAAGAAGAGGCCGTATGCAACAGATGTTCAACAGCGGCATGAGATGCCGGGGATAAATCGGTACCCATATCGGCCGGGATATTCGTGGGTATCCGATCTAGGGGGAAGGTCGATATTTTATCGGGGGGTAGGGCTTTTACAAGTTGATAAAATGCCTCGGGAGATAGCGAGTCTGATGTCTTTTGTCTGGCGTTGGATATCATACTCAGCTTAAATATTCCTGCATCCATAAACAGGGGTTATTTCATTTCTTGACTGTAAGCATTAGCGCGAACACTCTATTTTATGGGTATTTTAACGGCCTCGCTGCACCGTTGATCGTTGATTTCGAGCGCTGAGTAAGCTCGGTACCTATCCCGGTGAGGAATGCGAATTAAAACTCCCCTAACTGGGGCTGCATGATCGTTCGTATTCAAGGCGCGGCAACAGGCGCATAGCCGCGCTATGTCCCTGTTGGCGTAACGCCGAAGACGGACGATAAGGCAAGTCAGATAGGGAAGTTATTTCGGTAGAATTCCTTAGGCATGGCTGCGGACAAAATCCAGCATGCGCTGGGTAGAGCGCAGTGCCTTGATGCGTATCTGTTCATCGACATGGATTTCATTGGACCCCGTTTCCAGGGTATGGGCCAGATTATGTAGGCCATTCATAGCCATCCATGGGCAGTGAGCACAGCTGATACAGGTAGCTCCTTCCCCGCCAGTTGGAGCCTCGATGAAGATTTTGCCTGGGGCGGCTTGGCGCATCTTATAGAAAATACCTCTGTCCGTCGCGACGATGAACTCGTTATTGGGCAGATCATGTGCGGCCTTGATCAATGCAGTAGTCGAACCCACGACATCGGCCAGGTCGATGACCTCCTCGGGGGATTCGGGATGGACCAGTACACCCGCTTCTGGATGTTTTTGCATGAGCCTTCGCAATGCGCTCGCCTTGAATTCCTCATGGACGATACAAGTGCCTGGCCAAAGTGTCATGTCCGCACCCGTGACCTTCTGGATGTAGCGTCCCAGGTGTTTGTCCGGGGCCCAGAGTATCTTCTTGTTCTTATCAATTAGATGAGAAACCACCCTTACCGCGATACTGGAGGTGACCACCCAGTCGGCACGTGCCTTTACTTCAGCGCTGGTGTTGGCGTAAACCACCACCGTATGGTCCGGGTGTTGGTCGCAATAGGGGTTGAAGACTTCAGCCGGACAGCTCATATCCAGTGAACAGGTGGCCTCAAGGGTTGGCATTAAGACGCGCTTTTCCGGGTTAAGGATCTTAGCAGTTTCGCCCATGAAACGTACCCCGGCTACGACCAAGGTAGTTGCCGGGTGCTCATTGCCGAATCGAGCCATATCCAGTGAATCGGATACGTAACCACCGGTCTCGTCAGCGACTTGCTGCAGGTCCTTATCGGTGTAGTAATGAGCTACTAACACCGCGTCTTGCTTTTTAAGTAGGCGCTTGATGCGATTGATCATATCAAGACGCTTTTGGCCGGTAAAATGGGGGGTTCGAGCGTCGATAATCGATGTCTTCGGGATCTCAAATCGAGGAATATATGCTCGGGATGTCATTGCGTTCATTGCTGCGGGTTTTTTAGTTTACAATTCATGGGGCGTATATTATCAGAGGATAAACTTTGTTTCTAAGATCGCTTTAACTGCCTAACGATCGTTTAATTATATAGACAAATTTATCGTCACGAATACTGCATACACAAGTTATGTCACATCGTTATCCCAAATGGCTTATATGGTCGGTGGAGATCCTGTTCTTTATTGGATTATACCTCGGTTTGAGGGCTTGGCAGCAGAGGGATATGATCCAGGGCGAGGCTCCGGTGTTTGCGGCCCAGCGGCTCGACGGTATGCATTTCAATATGTCCGATGATCGAGGGGCGCCGCTATTATTGCATTTTTGGGCCACTTGGTGTCCGGTGTGTCGATTGGGTCAGAGCAGCATCGCGGGGATTGCCGAAGACTGGCCGGTAATTACTGTGGCTATGCAGTCAGGTAGTGTCGCGGAAGTATCTCAGCACCTGGCCGAAAACAGCCTGAATTTTCCAGTCATCATAGATCAAGAGGGTGTCCTGGCGCGACGCTATGGAGTGGTAGGGGTACCCGCAAGCTTTGTGATAGATGGGCAGGGAGGCATCCGGTTTTCCGAAGTGGGTTATACCACGGGAATGGGGTTACGTATGCGTCTTTGGTGGGCTGAATAGATCAGCAACAGCCTCCTAGGCTGCCTTGTCCCGAATGAATACCCATCGCGTCGGTGTGCTCATATCGCTGTTGTAGCGATAGCCTTTCCGGTCAAATTTCTTGATTTTCTCGGGATTGCTCAATTTGTTCTCAATTATATACCTGGCCATCATTCCCCGGGCCTGTTTGACCCATAAAAATATAGGTTTATATCGACCATTCTTAAGGTCCATGAAGGTCGGTGTGATAATGCGCCCCAGGAGCTTGCTGTCTTTCGCCGCCTTGAAATATTCGTTAGAGGCCAGATTGATCAGCACATCATCCCCCTGCGCCTTCAAGGCCTTGTTTACGGCCTGAGTAATTCTGCTGCCCCAGTAGAGATAGAGATTAGTCTTCTTGGCGGTTACGGCAAAACGACTGCCCATCTCTAGCCGGTAGGGTTGCATCAAATCCAGGGGCCTGAGTAGACCGTAAAGTCCGGAGAGGATCCTCAAGTGATTCTGGGCGTAGAGTAACTCAACCTCGGTGAGGGTTTGTGCATCAAGGCCCATGTATACCTCGCCCTTGAATACCAAGAGTGCTTGTTTGGCATTTTGGGGTGTGAATGGTGTATAGAACTTCCGGTAGCGCTCGTGGTTTAAATGTGCCAAGGCGGGGCTGATCTTCATCATGTTAGCAAGCTGTCTGGCAGACAGCTTTTTCAGCTTATTGATGAGATATTCAGCATCATCCAATAGATCAGGCTGGGTGTAATGCGCAATGGTGGCAGGTGTTTCGTAATCGAGTTTTTTTGCGGGTGATAGTAGGATGAGCATGACGATGTTAATGGGGGTTGATGGGGCGTAGATATCGCCGCAGGTAGTATATCGCTATACGGATCAATAGTTTGTGCTATGTGAGTGCGGCCACTTGCAGGATCTGGTATCAGATTTGAATTCGCTTGAAAATCGGAAGATGTTCAATGAGCTCTTTGAGTTCAGCTTCGATTAAAAAATCAGGTAAGTATCGAATCAGACGACGCAAATCCTGTTGTTTGATCTTGTCGGCTGCCTTGTTCAGGAGGAACCATTTTCGGTTACGGTTTTTCTGGTATCCATGTTCCAGGATCCTGTGGACTTCCATGGCATAGACGTAGACCCGGTAGGAGGTAGTGTCTTTTAGGTATTGATAGACACCGATGCATGACTCGGAGACATTACCCTTGATACCGACTTCTTGGAGGGACTTAATTCGTGCGGTCTCTTGCATGGAAAGGTCACCATTGTAGCTTCCTTTTGGGAGTGTCCAATGTTTCTTTTTTCGGGCCGTGATCAACAAAATCTCCTGTTGCCCCTGATGTACCCTAAAGGGAATTACAGCGACTTGAATATGCTGATGATCAGGGTTGTCGTGCATTCCTAAACTCATCGTTCAGCTAGGGCCGTTGTCCCGCCCTCGATCAGGGCGAGCATGTTGTTAAAGTGGGGAGGTGCTTTGGCGGAAAACGCGGGTAAGACTATATCGTTTCCTTTACTGATTCCAAGGTAGTATTTGTGTTGGTAGTTGCAGGTAATCAGTCTCATGATTTTTCTGATTTCGGTTGTTACTCATCCTGACTATGAATCCTTCTTCTTAATTTTTTATCTTTACCGCGTTTTGTTTTGGACGCCAAGCGGCGTTTTTTTGCGGCGCGTGTTGGTTTTGTCGGGATGCGGGGTTTAGATTTTACAGCAGCTTGACGTATCAGTGCTACTAGACGTTGCCGGGCATCTTCTCGGTTGCGTTCTTGAGTGCGGTAACGTCGACCTACAATGATAAGAATACCCTCCGTGGTCAGGCGCTTACCTGCCAGGTATTTTAGGCGTTGGCGAATCTTAGGGGGCAGAGACGGCGAGTTCTCAACGTCGAAACGTAGCTGTACCGCGGTAGCGACCTTATTGACGTTTTGTCCGCCTGGCCCTGAGGCTCGGACAAAGTGTTCCTCCAGTTCCTTTTCGTGGATGCGGATCTTATGGGTGATTCGGAGCATGGGTGTTCAGTTCATTTTTCCACTGTGGGTTCGTGGTTATTTCGCCGCCAGCGATGATAGCGTTTTACCCACTTCAACAATCCCTGAGGGACATGGGCACGTTTCCATGCTCCGGCGGCATATTTATTGGCCTCGGTCAGGGTGGGGTAGATATGGATAGTGCCTAGGATCTTGTTCATCCCGAGACCGTGGCGCATGGCCGAGACATATTCGGCAATGAGTTCAGCGGCGTGTTCGCCGACGATAATCGCACCAAGAATCTTGTCCTTACCCGGCACGGTCAATACCTTGATCAGGCCATGAGCCGCTTCATCAGCGATGGCCCGGTCCAAATCGTCTAAGCCATAACGGGTAATTTCGTAGTTAATGTTCCGTTGCTTTGCCTCCTGTTCGTTCAATCCTACCCGGGCGACCTCGGGGTCGGTGAAGGTTGCCCACGGGATAACCGAATAGTCGGCCTTGTATTGTCTAAGACTACCGAATAATGCGTTTATCGCTGCATACCAGGCTTGATGGGCGGCGGTGTGAGTAAACTGGTAAGGACCGGCCACATCGCCGCAGGCATAGATATTGGGGAACCGAGTTTGTAGATATTCATTTACCTCGACGGTATGGCTTGATGTCAGGCTGATGTCGAGATCTTCCAGGCCATAGCCCTGGGTATTTGCGATTCGGCCCACGGCTACCAATAGTTCATCGAATTCGATGCGTACCTCGGTGCCTTTGTGATCGCATATCAAGGTCTTCTGAGCGTTTTCGATAATAAAACGTTTGGCTTCATGTTCGACCCGTACATCGATCCCCTCGTCGCGAAAGCGTTCCATGATCATCTGTGAGATCTCCGGGTCTTCGCGGATCATGATCCGGGGCAGCATCTCTACTTGAGTGACTTGGACACCAAAGCGGGTAAAAGCTTGCGCAAGCTCGCAGCCGATAGGGCCGCCACCGAGCACGACTAGACGGTCGGGCCGCCGGCGTATCTGCCAAAGATTATCCGAGGTCCAATAGGCCATGTCTTCGATGCCTTTGATCGGGGGAACGAAGGGCCTGGCTCCCGCGGCGATGATGATGCTGCGGGTACGCAGTGTCCGGCCGTTGACCTCGACGGTGTAGGGCGATGTGATCTTGGCCTCGCCCTGCAGGCATTCCACGCCAAGCTTGGAATAGCGCTCTACCGAGTCATGGGGTTCTATCTTCTCGATCACCCGCTGGACCCGTTCCATTACTTCACTGAAGTCGAAATCGACCTTTGCTGTTTTGAAACCGAATTCTTGGGCACGATCGATTAACTTGAGGTATTTGGCCGAACGGAGCAATGCCTTGGAGGGTACGCAGCCGGTGTTCAGGCAGTCACCGCCCATTTTGTGTTTCTCGATAAGAATGACCTTGGCCTTTACGGCCGCGGCGATGTAGGCGCTTACCAACCCGGCGGAGCCGGCCCCGATCACCACCAGGTTGGCGTCAAAGACTCTGGGTTTGGTGTAGCCCCGGAAAATTCGGCGGGCCTGAATCGTTTCACTGAGCTTCTTGGCGAGCAACGGGAAGATTCCCAGCAGTACGAAGGAGAAAATCAGGCCTGGAGACAATATTCCCTGCAAGGACTCGAGCTCGGCCAGTTGAGTGCCGGCGTTGACGTAAACCAGCGTGCCGGCGAGCATACCCACCTGGCTGACGAGATAAAAGGTCAGGGTTCGTATCGGCGTCAGACCCATGGCCAGATTGAGGATGAAGAATGGGATTGCCGGAACAAGTCTCAAAGTGAACAAGTAAAAGGCGCCGTCTTTCTTTATCCCTCGGTTGATGGCCTCTAGGTTGTCGCCAAATCTTCTCTGAACCAGATCGCGAAAGACAAACCGTGACACCAGGAAGGCCAGGGTGGCCCCAAGACTGGATGCGAAAGAGACGACTACCAATCCCCAGGCTAGACCGAATATCGCCCCGGCTATCAATGTCAACAGGGTTGCCCCAGGTAACGATAGGCCGGTCACCGCCACATAGATGGCAAAGTAGGTGATCAGGGTCTGCACTGGGTGGGCGTTATAATGAGCTACCATGACCTGCTGCTGGGACTTTAGATAATGCAGGTTCAGGTACTGGCCCAGGTCGAAGGTGAAGAATAAATAGATCAAGCTGAGGATAAGTACCGCAAGTAAGACCTTTTTGATGTTCAATATCACGCTCCGCACAACCAGTGCTCTATCAATGTAATAACTGCGAGTTCAGTTAGCTTGTCAACGTTCACGGCAAGGCGCGTCTCGCAGATAATGGCCCCTTCCCTTATCAAGAGGTGCGACGCCGTCCGTGGACGTTGACAAGCTAACCCGAAGGGCGTCCCTGTGGTGTCCCGCCGCTGCGTTCCAGTGCTCGACAAGGTGATAGCCATTGCCTTCGCACTGCGCCTTGCTGCGAAACACCACAGGGACGCTGAATCCGTACACTTACATTGATAGAGCACTAGGTGATGGGTTGCCAATACCTATTTCTTAGAGATCGAATTCGAGTAGATAAGACCGGCTTAGGCATGGAAATTGTGCAAAACCCTACGATTTTGTGTCTTGGATGATCGGGCCGTCCGGATGCTCCATGTGTAGATATTCCAGCCGTTGTCCAAGCAGTATGGCGATGCCATGCCAGCGGTTTACGCCATCGGTACTGAATTCATAGACATAAAAGCGGCGCACTCGAATCCGACCGCGATCGTCTCTGGCCAGGCGTAATCGGGCCATCCGCACGGTTTGGTCGAGTAGCTGTACATCTATTTCCCGGCACAGTATTGCGCAGCGTCGCAGGGCCTCTTCACGGGCATGCATGCTGTCTACCCAAAACCAGAGTAGGAAGGCGAGGACTGCGAGGGCGATAAGGGCATCCATGGGTATAGTATATACCCGATATTTCCGAACGCATCACTTCTCATGGGTGTGGTGTCAATAGCTTCCGGGTGCTTACATCTTGACGTTTTTTCCACACCAATCATCACACCACAGAAAAGTAACTCCTCAGCTTGAAACCTCATGGTCGCTAAGTGATTCGGTGTGGGACATCGGAGCTGGAGTCATACTGACCTGAGGTGCCCTCTAAGGGGATAAACATAGTTTTAATAAGGATATAGGATACGAATAGATTAGCAACAGTGATGTTGTTTATTGTCGTGCTCACCGGCTGTAGTGGGGGCGGGGGCACGAGTAGTTCCGGTGCAGTTCAGGGCTTACAGTTACCGGCAACCCTGAGTGTAGTTTCGGCGCAAGACGAGGATTCATCGAGTCCAACCCTCGCCTTCAAAGAGGGCCGTATCGCTGCCCGCACCGCCAATGCGGATTATGAGATGACAGGTACCGACTACACCACTGATGAAGCGCATAGCTATGTTTATGATGCATCGATGGAGTCCTTGGGCACGGTCAATATGATTTTGTGTCTGATGGATCAAACCAGGGCCACCGACATGGTCAATAAAGGGCCCTATATCACCCTGGTCAACGAAGATAAGTGTGAGCAGGGAGAGAACCAGAGTAGCAGCGGTTCAACGGGGCAGTCCAGTGGTGGACAGGCTACGGAATTCAACAGTTGGACTGTAGTGTCTACCCGTGAAAACAATGGCTCGCCGCAGATTGTCAAGATTTGGGTGCCGGGCGAAGATGACGAGAATGATCCCATGGATGGTCAAACTATTCTGGTTGAAACCACCGCCACCGAAGGCATCAGCGCCAGTAAGCCTTTCGGCAGCTTTTCGTTGAATTTCAAGGGGGTTGTCGATGCCTCCGCCTTTGGTGGTGTCGCAGGTACGGAAATAGAAATGATGACTGGCACCTTGCAAAGCGTGGATAATTCCGAGGGTCAGCCGCAGTTCAGGTTCGTCAATCTCGGGGGTGATGTCCTGGGTGCGTCTGGTGCCGATTTTTCATTTGAAGAAGCTGCCAATGTGGTTTTAGATGATGCCAATGGCTCGGGTGGTGTCGCATTGACCCATCGTGCAGAGAGTTTCTCCGGCGGAGGAGGGCCCTCGATGTCCCAGCAGTCTACATTTGCCATCGCCTTCGATACGGATCATTTGTTGAGAGGCAAGGATGACGATGGGGACAACTTCGCAGACGAGAGCGAGTGCAAATCGAGGACGGACTTCGATACCCAGGTCTGGCATTACAACCTCTATCACGCCGCGGCCGGCAGCTTTAATGGTAGTACCGTCACGGCAGGCCAAAGAGTCAGCCTAAACTCAGGTTTTCCATTCAGTTACGACAGCAACAGCGATGGAACGAATGATGCGTACGGCTGGGTCGGATACCATGGTGTCTGGTCGGAAAATGGTGCGCTCGCAGACGGCACGACTATCACCGAGTTCGACTATGAGAGCGATTCTGTTACGGAGCATACGGTAAATGTTGCGCCGGGGAAGATGATTCGCCGCTCCGCGAGCTCTGAGTCGCTCACGGGTTTTCAGGGGGATGAGTTCCGGTATTGGGGTGAGCACCCAACCTTAAATATATTTGGTCAGTGGTCGGTGATCGCGGATAGTAATAACGATTTTCAGGTTACTGGAACCTTCGAATGGGGTGATAATGGCCCCGAAACCTCGACTACAGTCGATCATGATGAGGATCCGAGTACGGAGGAGATCTCTGCGGTTGCAGCCTTCTCTCTCAACAATAATGATAACCTCTTGTTGTGGAGCGATGCCCTGGGAGGTAATGTCGTCTATGTCCATGACAACAGCCTAGCCGCCGCTGATCGTGAGGTTACCTTCTACGGTGAAGAGTTCATCTCACCAGCAGATTCCACCCTATTTCCGTCGGGTACAACCAGCGTCGCGCTGTACTGCTATGAACGTTGCTTGAAAGGTGGTTTTACCCAAGCCGATGTCACAGCGGCCGCCGGCAATAACGGTGTTGATGATCTTTATTACAGTTATGCAGGTACACCTTTTCAGTACACATTGTCGGCGACCAACGGTAAGGTCATCATAACAGATGACAGCAACAGCGATACTGAAGTTTCGGCGGTCGGCCTGGATCTTTCCGCACTGGGTTATGATTGGGGTATCAATACCGGTGAAATGCTGATCACGCCCCTGAGCAATCCCTCCAATCCATGGGAAGTATACAATGAAGACGTATCCTACCGCTGGGAAACGGGTGATAATGAGTGGAACCAGATGGTTACGGTGTCAGATGTACAAGGCAATGTTTCTACCTTCGATCGTCCGCTGCAATTTACCTATACTCATAGCGCGGCCAATGATGCCAATGCCAACAGTGGCCACAATGGAGACAAATTCTTATTACAATATGGTGGTGAAGGTGAGCTGTGGGGTTTTCCTTGGGAAGAGGATTCCGATACGGGACGCTGGTACGCCGCTGTGACCCTGGCCGATGGTGTGCAGCTCGGCAATGGTTTCGTTGTCAAAGCCATTGAAAAGGAGCAAACCATGCAGACGGATGCCGGCGGTTGTACGGCGCTGAATATCGGTTCTCTGTTCACCGATCCAGCACTGGCTCTGCCCACGGCCTCGGATATTGGCACGGTCAGCTTTACCTTGGCCGAAAAACCGGTGGTTACCGATGCTCCAGCAGTTATCGAAGGCGAGCTACAGCAATAGCGGTGTATTCGTAGAATCGATGCATCATGTAAAAAGCCCCACCATTTAGTGGGGCTTTTTATTTTTTTAAACCTTTGATGAAAATCTTACCTCCATTGTCCCATCGCAGCGTGTGAAACAAGGCATGGTGACTGATTGTTCCGGGTTGCCCAATTTGATTCGCATTCCTAAGTCGTAACTCCATGCAATGTATCTTCCATCAACATATCTACCACAGCGATCAAGGCCTCCTGTTGACTAGCACCCTGGTCCAGGGCCTGGTAATAAACCCTGAGTTGATGGTGGGCGCTGGTCCCTTGAGTTAGAATCTTACGCGCGTGCTCCAGTTCATTGACGCAGCCGAGGTATTCTGCGTCCTCGCCTACCATAGCGATAATTTCCTCTAACAAGTCGGGATAAGGGATGATGCGTCCGCGGCCGAAGTCGATTAGTCCTTTGTCCAGCCCATAGCGTTGGGCGCGCCAGCGGTTCTCTTTGATCAGCATCGGCGCGTATTTGCGCCAACGCTGATTGGCGATGCGCAATCGGTAGAGCATGCGTAGCCAGCATAGGTAGATGGCGGCAATGCAGAGGGTATCCTCCAGTCGCGTACACACATCGGCGATACGCATCTCCAGGGTTGGGAAGCGGGCGCTGGGGCGAACATCCCACCAGACCTGGGTCGCATCTTGGATCACCCCAGCCTGGATCAGGACATCGATGTGATGCTGATAGACGCCAAAACTTTCAAACTGTTCCGGCAATCCAGTACGTGGCATCTCGTTCCATACCGCGATACGATAGGATTTTAACCCGGTGACCTCACCGACCCAGAAAGGGGATGAAGTGCTCAGGGCAAGCAGGTGAGGCAGTACATAACTCACCTGATTCATTAGATCGATACGCAGGTCCTGATCATCAATCCCGACATGGACATGCATGCCACCAATCATCAGGCGGCGCACCACGGCTTGCATATCTCGGGCGATAGTGGCATAGCGGTCTTTGGGGGTGCGTTTCTGCTCCGTCCAATTGGCGAAGGGGTGGGTGGAGGCGGCGATCAGGCCCAGGCCGAAACCTTCGGCGACCTGGGCCACGGTGCGGCGCAGGTGGGATAGGTCCTGACGGGCTTCACCCAGGGTCTTGCACACCCGGGTCCCGACCTCGATCTGGCATTGCAGGAACTCCGGGGTAACCTGTCCCTTGAGCAGTTCTTCGCATTTTGGCAGCATATCCAAAGGGGCATCTTGGATCAGATCGCGGGATTTACGATCGACCAGCAGATATTCTTCTTCTATGCCGATGGTGAAGGAGGGTTCTTTGATCATGGTTATCTTCTCACTGGGCGATTCACAGCAACCGCTAGATAACCATATAATCGCTTTAGAAATGGTTCAACCATATTTTGTAAAAATATCGCGCTTTAATCTTATGCGGTGGGAAGCGATTTTTACCGAACTGAGAAACCCCGCGGGAGACAGCTATGCATCTCTACCAAGGATTTACTGACGCCATAGGTCATACGCCGTTGATCAAACTGCAGGCGGCTTCCCGGGCGACGGATTGTGAAATCTACGGCAAGGCCGAGCTTCTCAACCCCGGGGGCTCCGTAAAGGACAGGGCCGCCCTGGGGATCGTGAGGGACGCCGAGGCCAAGGGGACATTGCGTCCGGGAGGGGTGATCGTCGAGGGCACGGCGGGTAACACCGGTATCGGCCTTAGTTTGGTGGGGAACGCCCTGGGCTATCGTTGTGTCATTGTGGTGCCTGAGACCCAAAGCCGTGAGAAAATTGATATGCTGCGTTTGTGCGGGGCCGATGTTCGTCTGGTGCCAGCCAAGCCCTATAGCGATCCTGAAAACTTCATCCATGTCTCGAAGCGCCTTGCAGATTCATTGGCAAAGACCGAGCCCAATGGGCCATCTGGGCCAATCAGTTCGATAACGTGGCCAACCGTCAGATTCATAGGTTAACCACCGGTCCTGAACTCTGGGAACAGACCCAGGGCAGGATCGACGGCTTTGTCTGCTCGGTAGGCACGGGAGGGACCCTGGCCGGTGTGAGTATGGCCCTTAAGGAATGCAATGCCGACGTCGTCATCACCCTTGCGGATCCTATGGGTGCCGCGCTTTACAGCTATTACGAGTGTGGTGAACTAAAGGCCGAAGGGGAATCGATTACCGAGGGGATTGGTCAGGTACGCATTACCAAGAACCTGGAGGGGGCCGTGGTGGATAAGGCCTATCAGATCCTCGATGAGGAGGCGTTACCAATCCTATTCGATCTGCTGAAATACGAAGGTCTGTGCCTGGGCGGGTCCAGCGCGATCAATGTGGCTGGTGCGATACGTCTGGGAAGATCGCTCGGTCCCGGGCATACCATAGTCACCATCCTCGGCGATGCCGGCACCCGTTATCAGAGTAAGTTGTTCAATCCCGACTTTTTACGTGGTAAGGGCCTGCCGGTTCCAGATTGGCTGGAGTAGCCTATATTACAACTTTTCCCCATCTAAGAAGTTGTCTAAAAACCCCTCAGCTGAGTGCGAGACAATACATAAATCGATCAGGATTCGTGCATTGACAAATCATGACCTGAAACGTACCTTTTGGGATCCGTTATATTAATATGCAGTATGTGCACCCATCGTTTGAATAGATTGAGGAGGAGATCGGCGACGAATTAAAAAGCACATAATAAAGGGTTCAAATTATACTCGAATTAATATAACGATCTACTTTATCTTCCGATAACAACAACTAATTCTAAGGGGGGCGTCATGTCACCAGCAAGCTGGCTGCTTTGGATAGTATCGCTGGCGATACTATCTCTGCTATTGCTCATCGAATGGCGGAGGTCGGTCAGAACGGATTCGATTGAAACGGCGCAGCGAAGCCGAGTGATCCGATTTATCGTGGGCTTGCTCCTGGTCATAGGGGTATCGGTCGTTGGCGCCATTTTTCTACGCAGCCATGAGACGATGGACAGTGGCGCTCAAGCCGTTCCCTGGGGAACCGTCGGACTGCTTTATGTGGCCATGATAATGGGCATGGTGGCCCAATATTTTTTACTTCTACAGTCGTCGGCAGTTTCGATTGCGCGCCTTTATCAAACCGTTTCTGGCCTCACCGATCGTTTTTATGCCGCTGGTTTCGGCCTATCAAAAAGCCCTGACCAGCCTGGATGCCTTCGAGCTCGGCGACCTGATGCTGCTTTGTGTCGCGTTTCAAAACGGTTTCTTCTGGAAGGTCATCTTCGACAAGCGGGAGGAACAACTTGCGGCGAAGAAGTAAACCCTATGGCTTTTGGGCTCAGGCAATCATCGCGCTACTGATTCCATTGCAGGTATTAGCGGTTCGGGTTCCTGACGAGTATAGGCCATTTATCCATAACGCTGAAGGACATAGAAAAACCTGGTGGCAAAGGATTTGTGAGGGTTTCGACATCTGCGAGATGAGCGCTGCGGATCTCAGCGTCGCCCTGGTCGTGGGGGTCTCAAAGTATAAATACCTCACACCGCTGGAAAGCACCCGCAACGACGCCCGCGAACTCGCAGACTTTCTGCTCGATTCCGGTGAATTCGAGCAGGTGATTCTGCTCACCGAACAAGACGCTACAAAAAACGTCATCGAATACTTCATTGAGGATTACATCCCCGCACTTTTACAGGACAGCGCGCAAGCGCAGCCGCCTTCTCTTTTACTTCTCAGGTCACGGTGAACGGCGGTCAGGGACTGGTCGCGGTTATCTGCGCTTGGCGAACAATCCTAACCCGGATATTTCATGAATTTGCGCGATGATCGCGTAGAGATTTGTTTCCA
>JAAEPA010000347.1 GCA_024222475.1 Gammaproteobacteria bacterium
AACGTTTAGGATGAGCCGCACAGCGAAAGATTGTTCGAGCAAAGCGAGCCAGAGAGGAATGGCTGGGTCGGCTCGATCCGTTTGTTGGACGGTCTCATATATATGGGGTTTTCTTCAAGCGATTTCTCTGGGAGTTTTTGAGCAAAAAAACAAGGGCTTGTGTGTTCGTTGGACTTTTTGTGTGTGAAAGGCGATGAGTCGAGGGGAAGCGCTTACATGAAAAACCTTGAAAACATGCTGTAGCAACGCAGGGGTAGCGTCGGGCCAGGCATATATTGCTTTGTTGTCTCATGCTGCATACCTCCCTGGTGGCGCATGCCCTGGGCGTATGACCACAACCGTAATCAATCGGGCGTGACACTTCGGGCAAAGGTCGCCAGTGAAATCGGGAAACATACGACGCAACAATTCGTGAGTGTCTGGGGGTTCGGCTTCAGGCTGGTAAGCTGGCTGACCAAGGCACGCGCGAGCCTGATTGAGTTTTTCGCGGCACGCGCTATGATAGAGACCGTAAACGCGCGCGCTGTGGGTGCCTTTCTCAGGAACGTGTTTTAGTAGACGCAAGATAAAGTCCTTTGCTTGAAGAGTAAAGCTTGGGCGGGTGTGTTTCTGGGGATGGGCATAGTTGATGATTACTTGTTTGCCATCGTAGGAACTGATCCGTCGCTCGGACAATGGCCCACGCCGAATGTAACGTCCGACGTATTTCAGAACACCACCTGTCTGAGTGTAGGCCGGTTCAATCTGTACATGCCATTTCTTGCGACCCAGCTTGTTGAGCATATTCAGACACTGCTGAAGAGTCATGCCTGGTGGTGGAATCAGGATTTCTTTCGACGATTTAACTTTGTCGATATCCGTCTGGGCTTTTAAGGCTACACGCAGGTAGGCCAGAAACTTGCCGCGAAATTTTGCGGCAAGCACCGGGACCGGAAGAAGATACTCTCGATTGGCGTCGACCCACTTGCCATCGCAAGCGAGACCTCCGGAGGTGACAATGAAGTGCAGATGTAGATGTTCCTGGAGCTCATCGCCCCAGCTTTGAAAAACAGCAATGACACCGGGCACCCCTCCCAGCCAACGGCTATCGGCCAGCAACTCGCATAAAGAATGCCAGGCCGCGCGAAAATACAGATTTGTAAACCCTTTCCGGTTCCAACGCCATAGCTCACGCAGCGAATCGGGTGAAGTAAAGACCATATGATGATGCGGACAGTGAAGTTCCTTAGCGCTTTGGCGTTCAAGCCAAAGCTCTGTTTCTGTCGCTCCACACAGCGGACAAGCTCTGTGCCGACAGGAATTATTCAGCAGAATCCGATAGTCGCCATTTGGACACTCATCAATGTGGTAGCCTTGGGCTGCTGTCCGACATGTGCGTATATTCCACGCCGCACGCCGACTGCGCTCTTCCAAACGATGCGTCGCATTGATAACGTCAATATGATCCTTAAAAATCCGTTGAATAATTCCTGGCTTCATCAGGCATCAATCCCGGTTTCAGTTCGCCTTTGCATTGCTTGAGCAATTCCTCTGCCTTCCTTTCTCCAAACTCTGCAACCATTTGTGGCCACAGCTCCGAATTGCGTATCTCTTTCTGAAAGTTGCGTGTAAGTATTTCCTCAGCCCGGGACATAAATTTACTTTGTCCTCGCGTTGCTTTAAGCCGTTTGCCTTTCCCCATTTTTATTCCAATTCTTATTTTCGTCCAACGTTTAGGATGAGCCGCACAGCGAAAGATTGTTCGAGCAAAGCGAGCCAGAGAGGAATGGCTGGGTCGGCTCGATCCGTTTGTTGGACGGTCTCATATATATGGGGTTTTCTTCAAGCGATTTCTCTGGGAGTTTTTGA
>JAAEPA010000348.1 GCA_024222475.1 Gammaproteobacteria bacterium
GCAAGACCTGATAATCATCTAGCCGACTCCCCAAACAAGCGGTATCGTTCGATGTTCAACAGCATTGATCGAGAACCTGAAAGAGGAGTCGGAAATGAAACTATACGGTGGAATTGATCTTCATTCCAACAATAATGTGGTAACGCTATTGGATGAAAAAGACAGCATTGTCTATCAAAGGCGACTCGCCAATGATACGTCGTACATTCTCAGCGAGTTAGCACCCTACCAAGAGGCACTACAGGGATTGGCGGTAGAGTCCACCTACAACTGGTATTGGTTGGTCGACGGATTGATGGAAGCGGGCTATCAGGTTCATCTGGTCAATACCGCGGCGGTTAAACAATATGAAGGATTGAAGTATTCAGACGATCATTCTGATTCGCGCTGGTTAGCCCATCTGCTTCGGTTGGACATCTTACCGCAGGGCTATATCTATCCAAAGGCCGGTCGAGCGGTCAGGGATCTATTGCGCAAGCGCAGGCAACTGGTCCAACTCAGGACGACCAACCTATTGAGCATCCAGAATCTGGTCTCACGAAATACCGGCAGCTCCATGAGCGCCAACAGAATCAAGCAACTGACATCACCACAGGTTGAAGAATTATTCCCAGATCGGAACATCGCCTTGGCGA
>JAAEPA010000349.1 GCA_024222475.1 Gammaproteobacteria bacterium
ACATGGCAACAATATACGATTAATTTGAGCGGGCAAGATTTAAGCCACGTTATCGGAGGTTTTGGCTGGAGCACCAATCAGTGTGCCAATCCTGCGGGCGCGACATTCTATTTAGATAACATCTTCTTTGAATATGATCCTACCCTCTCCCCGCTACCTGCGCCTGGGCCTACATTCCCTGTGTACACAGATGCCGCTGCGCAAAGTAATCACTATGCCCCGAGCGGCTGGATGGGAGATGCCGAGCATCCAGATCGTGTCTCGCTCACAGAATGTTGGGGAGATAACCCATATAGCGGAGAGACATCTATCAAGGTCGCGTACATACAAAAAATAGCTGGCTGGGCAGGCATCTACTGGGCTCACCCCGCCAACAATTGGGGAGAGCGTCCCGGCGGCTATGATTTGCAAGGGGCAGATCGACTGACCTTCTGGGCGCGCAGTGATACACCTGGCGCGAGCGTTACTTTTATTGTCGGAGGGATCGGTTATGACACGGATCATAACGGCAATACGATTTGCTCATCGCCGTCACAACCTTATC
>JAAEPA010000350.1 GCA_024222475.1 Gammaproteobacteria bacterium
ATCCAGTGTATGAGCGGATTATCAGCCCGGTAGTGATCATCGATATCGAGCCTGAACGGATCATAGGGTTTCGTGATGTGGAAGACAGTGAAGCGAGGAGTAGACTTTTATTCGAGGAGTTAGACAAAAATCCACAGCAACGGATAGAATTCCTGGTCGAAAAGGGGCTGCGTGCGCGCTTGGAGACGGGAAGCCTGGTGACCGGTCAGTTGTTCGTGAATCTCGATATTTTTCCTGATGCACAATTCGAATCAGTGATCATGGGTGGACGGTATCCACAGCTGCCTACCATGCCGACTTCATTGCAAAGCATCATTGCCCGGGTTGACAATGTACTAAAGTCGATAGAGCAAACCGATATTCCAGGGACGTTGGAAAACTTCAACATGCTAATGCTTTCGACAACCAGCCTGGTGTCAACGCTTGAGCGCAAAGCACCGGGCCTGTTCAGAGATATGGATGAAACACTGCAGGCAGTTGATAATACCTTGTCGACCTTCGAGGCAAGCGCTTCGGAGGATGGAGAGATTAGCAATCAGCTTCAACATACGATGAAAGAAATCGCCGCGGCGGCACGTTCGATTCGGCTGTTGGTAGAATACTTGGAACGTCACCCCGAGGCGATGTTGCAAGGTAAAAGCGGCAACCCGTGAAGGATCCCATGATGAAGAACCAAGGTTTATGTTTTATTCTTGTGCTGCTGGTATTGCTGGCGGGTTGTGGTATCACGACGCCAACACGCCCGTCAGAGTTTTATATGCTGAGCGTTGATCCGGGGCCGCCGGTCAGCGCTCACGGTGATCCGGCCAAACCTCTGTCCCTGGGTTTGGGTCCCTTATCGATGTCGGACGTTTATGAGCGGCCGCAGATCGTCACCCGGCCCGATCCGAATCAGGTCAAACTTGCAGAATTCGATCGCTGGGCGGGTGACCTGAAAATGAATCTGGAGCAGGTGCTGGCCCAGAATCTGATGAGCCGCCTGAACACCGACAGCGTGTTTATCTACCCCTGGTCGAGCCACGATGAAGCCGAGTTTCAGATTGCCATTCGCTTCTTTCGTTTTGATGGTGAACTTGGAAATGTTGCGCGGATAGGGGGCGTGTGGCGGTTGCGAGACTTGAAGCAAGACTGTGAGCTTGTCACTCGACGTTTCCAGATCAATGAACGGCCTGATGGCAAAGGCTATCCGGCGTTGGTGAGGGCCATGAGCACCGGGGTAGCGCAGTTAAGCCAGGAGATTGCGGAACAGGTGGCCGTGATCAAGCCGGGTTGTGCGAAATAATAAATCCCTTTCCAGGAGGGAGGCCAGGTATCGGTTCCAATTCATGAGGTATCCGGGTTAACATCTCATGGATGAGTTCAATTGATTATCTGAAGTCGGTACTTGTATTTTTTGCCGTCACCTTGACCCTGATGGGTTGTGCCGCAACAGGGCCACTTTCCCGGCAGGATACAACGGATTATAAGGGGCGCCTGCAGACCCAAACCGAGGGCGGGGTGCGTGTTTCGATCAGTGTGTTATCGGGCGTTGAAGCCAGGGTCGTCTACGGGGTACCGCTTGCAGACAAGGGGATTCAGCCGGTCTGGATCGAGGCCGAAAATCACGATGACATCGCCTACTGGTTGCTGTCTCCGGGACTGGATCCGAACTTCTTTCCGGCATCCGAGGCCGCAGAAGCGTTTGCTCGGCCAGATGATATCGGCCACAACAGGGAACTCGAACAGCACTTCCGGCAACTGGCCTTCAAGAACCCGGTCACACCCGGCGCCACGGTCTCGGGATTCATCCTCACCAATCTGGACGAGGGTGTGAAAATGGTCGAGATAGACCTGGTTGCCAGTGGCCACCTCAAGACCTTTTCCTTTCTTAGCGCCGTCCCCGGCTTCCGTGCTGATTTTGAAGGCAAGAAAATCGGGGTCAGCACCTTCTATGCACCTGATGAGATCATCGACTACAGCGATGACGCTGCGTTCCGGGCCGCCCTCGAGGCCTTGCCCTGCTGCGTCACCAACAAGAAGGGCACACGTAATGGTGATCCGCTCAATCTGGTGATCGTCGGCGGGAAACAAGATGCATTTCCCGCCCTGGTGCGGCGTGGCTGGCACCTGACTGAGGCCACCTACATCGGATCGGTCAAGAAGATGATCAACTCGGTGTTTGCGGGAGAACGCTATCGCTATGCACCGATCAGCCCATTGTACCTGTACGGGCGTCCCCAGGAACTCGCAATGCAAAAAGCACGCGACACGGTACACCAGCGTAATCACCTGCGCCTCTGGCTCAGCCCGATGCGTTTCCATGGTCAATCGGTATGGGTCGGCCAGATCAGTCGTGATATCGGCACCCGTCTCACCATCCATTCGCCTTATCTGACAACACACAAGATCGACCCGAATGTCGATGAGGCATTACTGGCGCTGATACAGGATCTTGCCTATTCGCAGTATCTTACCAAGCTCGCCCTGGTCAGGGGGGTCGGCGCCGCGCCCAAAAGCGCTCCGCGCGAAAATCTGACCACCGACCCCTATTACACTGTCGGGAATCGCGGGGTGCTGTTTTTTGATAAACGCCCCACCGCGCTCGCGGATATCGAACTCCTGCCCTGGGAAGGGGAAGTGGGCGGCATGGTCGAGGCAGCGAGCAGGGCCGGTAGCCAATGAGGTATCCGGCCACCCATGCGGCATGTCTGCAAGCAAGCCGGAATGTCTCACGAGGGTTCACCAGCCTTGTTGTTTCATGTTTGCTATGCCTGGCATTGATTGGCTGTGCAAGCTGGCAGGCACCGATAGTAATTGATGACTCGGCATTACGCGAGCGCGCGGTAACGGCCACGCTCAGGGATGTCCAGGTCAGTGCTGCCGTGCTCAGCATTGAAGACAACCAGAAATTTTTTGGTGCCAACATCAATGACACCGGTGTACAGAGTGTCTGGGTAGAGATTGTGAATAACTCAGCGCACACACTGTGGCTGTTACAATCGGGAACCGACCCGGACTATTTTTCGCCGCTGGAGGTGGCCTGGTCACTGCACAAGCCATTTTCCCCCGGCAGCAATAGCAAAATAGATGATCATTTTGATGGGCTGAGCTTTAAAAACCCCATACCCCCGGGAGAGACACGTAGCGGTATCCTGTATACCAACCCGCATCACGGCACACGGATCCTCAATATTGACTTGCTTGGCCAACAGACGATCTTTCCCTTCACCCTGTTCCCGCCGGTGCCGGAAGATATAGACAGGAAAAAGATGATCGAGATATCAGCACGCTTTGCCGAATCACGGAACAATGATTACCAGGATGAATCGGCATTTCGGACAGTGCTGGAGCAGTTATCCTGCTGTGCAAACGATACGCGTAATTCAATCGCGGGGGATCCAATCAATGTCATCATCATCGGCGAGCTTGCCGATCTCGGGGCGGCACTGATACGCCGTGGTTTTCGCCGCGATTCGCAACCCCTGGATAAGACACAGCAGGTTTTCGGTCGACAGCCGGATGTGGTGCTACGCAAAGCAGGGCAAGGCGGTGTACCTGCAAACTGGATGCGTCTGTGGGTGGTGCCATTCCGCTATCAGGGCCAGCCTGTCATGCTCGTTCAGTCCGGGCGTCCAGTGGGTGGTCGCTTTCGGTCAATCGATCACGGGAAGCCGATACTGCATCCGGATGTCGATGAGACACGCAGCCTCGTTATACAGGATATGTTGTATTCGGGCGGCCTAGCAAAACTGGGGTTTGTCGAGGGTGTGAATCCGGTGACCGTTGAACAACGGAGCAATCATCCGGATAAGTTTGCCTACCATAGCGATGGCTTGCGTGCGGTGCTCTTTTTTGTTACCCGACCCCTTTCGCTTTCAGATGTGAAAATCCTTGATTGGGTCCCCGTCCTCGAACGTCAGGCAGCCGAGGCGGCTAAAAATAATTTGAAAGAGAAAACCAATGCGCAGCACGCACCCTAAGCGCCTGAGCTGTTCATACCCGCGCATTGCTAAGGGGTGTCATCTGTTTTTCCATCTTTTACTCCCTGCGCTTGCAAGCCTCATTCTGATCGGCTGCGCATCCAAACCACTGCTGCCTTATACCACGGATACAACGCCACTGGTATTGGTGCCGGCGGTACAGTCCGGTGAGCAGGACAAGCGTGGACGCTTTCGGGAGATCTTTTGCGAGGTTCTCGAGGCACGCGCAAATACTGTGCCTGACTACCGCCCCTGTGACGAGGCGCTGACCCGCCTAGGCAAAGAGCCCCCCGGCACCGGCGAACCCGTCAATCTGGGCCAGTCGAAACGTCGACTGGTCACCTTCTTCGTGCCCGGTGTAGGCTGGAACTGTTTCTCGCAGTGGCTGGACATGCGGAACACGATACCCGAACATGTCCGTCAGTTCGGCTATGACATGGTCACCCTGGACGTTGATGGCCTGTCCAGCAGTTCCAACAATGCGCGCCGGATCCGCGACGCCATCATGGCGATGCCGGGCGAGGGCACCCAGCCTGACCTGGTTCTGGTCGGTTATTCAAAGGGCGCGGCGGATATCCTCGAAGCCGTCGTCAATTACCCGGAGATCCATAACCGAGTCGCCGCCGTGGTCAGTGCCGCCGGCGCGGTGGGTGGTTCGCCACTGGCGAATGACGCGGAGCAGTCACAACTCAATATGCTGCAGCATTTCCCGGGAGCAAAATGCAAACCGGTCGATAGTGGCGCGCTGGAAAGCCTGCGGCCGGCGACCCGCAAGGCCTGGCTTGCAGAAAATACCCTGCCGGACGGAATCAGTTATTATTCATTGATGACCTTCCCGGAACCGGAGCGCATATCAGCCATCCTAATTAGTAGCTACAGGAAGATCGGGAAAGTGGATGCCCGCAACGACAGTCAAGTCATTTTCTACGACCAGTTCATCCCGGGCAGCACGCTGGTTGCTTATCTCAATGCCGATCACTGGGCACTGGGAGTACCGATAGCACGTACCCACAGCACCGTAGGAACGATTCTGGTTGACCGAAACGAGTATCCACGCGAGGCCCTCCATGAAGCCTTACTCCGTTTCATAGAGGAAGACCTTCAGGAAACTGGAAATTAGATCTTGCAAGTGATCACACTCACATAGAATAAACTTTTGATGCGTATGGCGATGAATACCTTGCGAGAAAATGGCAGTGCCTTGCGTATTGTAATGGGGCTGGCCAGCTTTATCATTATCGTTGCCGGCATGAAGGCAGCGACAGAGATTATCGTACCTTTTTTGTTATCGGCTTTTATTGCGATCGTTTGTGCTCCGGTTGTCGATTCATTGAAAAATCGGGGTATGCCGATGTGGCTGGCGTTGACCACAGTGGTGGTCATGATTGCTCTTGCCGGCACCATAGTTATTTCCATACTCGGGGGTTCCATCCATAACTTTTCCACCCAGTTGCCTGAATACCAGGGCAGACTTCAGAGCGAAATAAGCAAACTGTCCCTCTGGTTAAACAGTCACGGTTTCAGCTGGTATGACGGAGAACTGAAGCAACATATCAATCCTGGTGTCGCATTGGGTTTTGTCGGCAAGGTCTTCAACGGGCTGGGCAATCTGTTGGCAAATGGTTTTCTGATATTCCTGACCGTAATGTTTTTGCTTATTGAGAGCGTGGCCCTCAAGGACAAGATGCAGATGATTTCCGGCAATCTCGAGGGTAGCCGAACACAACAGACAAGCGAGTTTCTGAACAGTGTCAATAAATATATGGCGATCAAAAGCATAACCAGTCTTGGCACCGGGGTGCTGATCGGTTTGTGGATGTGGGTGTTGGGTGTGGACTATGCCTTGTTATGGGGCTTGCTGGCCTTCTTTCTTAACTATATTCCCAACATTGGCTCAATCATCGCGGCCATACCCGCCGTATTGCTGGCGTTGGTCACCGGGGGGGCGGTGACCGCATTGTGGGTAATAGCAGGATACTTAGTGGTGAATATGTTGGTTGGCAATGTCATCGAGCCAAAATTCCTCGGTGACAGGCTGGGGCTCTCCACTTTGGTTGTGTTTCTCTCCCTTGTTTTCTGGGGGTGGGTGTTGGGTACAACGGGCATGTTTCTGTCGGTACCTTTGACCATGGTGGTCAAGCTGGCACTGGAAATGCGTCCGGAGACGCAGTGGATAGCTGTGCTACTTGGAACGGGAAATGTCGTGATGGAGAACAAGGCGGGAGAATAGAGCAGGGGGGCACAAGTTGAAAAAAATCTGGGTCAGGGGTAGGAACCCGAACATATCAATGAGATTGATTGTCGCATCATCCATCCTGGAGACAATTTGTCTGGTATGGGTTTTACTGGTTCCAGCGTCGACGGTACACGCATTGCCGCGCACTTCGGTCAAGAACATACTCGTGCGTGAAGAAAATCCGAAAGACACGAAGTCTCACCTCGTTCTTCCCTATGCCTTCTCGACGGAAAGCATGGGATTCACTCTCGGTGTGGGCGGGGCGGTCAAAGGATATGGGCAGGATCAATTGCTTCTGGGCAGTACCGTTTTTGGCAGCGTCGATAGTGCGGTGGGCGGATTTCTCGGCATGTGGGATTACCGACCGTTGTGGACCGAGCGTTTCTTTTTCAGTGCTCAAGGAATGGCAGGCCATTTCCCGAGACAACGAGCCTATAGCGCAACCTCCTTCGAACCGGACAGCCCCCGCCCCGGCAGCAATGAATCCAGCAAAGACGACTTTATCGAAGAGAGCGGATTCGATAACTGGACCGATTTTCGATTGGAGTATGTGTTACCCCTAGGCAATGCTCGAAGCGATGCACTTTCCAAATACCGCCTGCAAGGTGGCCTGCTGAGATCCGACCCGGTTGGCGGACAGCAATGGAATCCACTTGAAAGCGGCGTTAGCACATTGCTTCTAAGGCAGTTCAATCGGTTCCGGAGTTTTGAGACTGATAGCGGTGATCTGGATGCAACAACCCACCCATTCGAACTGGCTATCTCATACAACAATACGGATTTTCCTCCCAACCCCTCATACGGCAGTTATCAGTATTTCAGTGTGACTCACGACTTTGGCTGGCTGGAGTCTCCGGGATCCTGGACCTTTGTCGAATTCGAGGCGAGTAAGTATTTTTCTCTCGGCACCTCTGAATGGGCGAAACAACGGATTATCGCCCTCAACTTCTGGACTGGCGATACTCCCAGCTGGGAAGAGCATGGCGGCGATGATGGGAATATCACCGTCGCGCACCGTTCACCCTTCTACGAAGGGGCCTCCCTGGGCGGTTTTTATCGAATGCGAGGATATCCGGTTGACCGATTCAATGACCGCTCCGTTATCTATACCGCCGCGGAGTACCGTTACACCTTGGACTGGAATCCGATCGGTAGCGTATCCTGGCTCAGGTTTCTGCAGAGCGATTGGTTGCAACTGGTCGGGTTCATCGAGGGGGGCAGGGTCGCCAACAACTATGATCTCTCGGTTCTCCTGCAAGACTGGAAGGCCGATGGCGGTTTCGGCCTGCGCTCGATGTTTGCCGGCGGTGTAGTCCGCTTGGATATCGGTTTTTCAGAGGAGAGCGCTACCGGATGGGTGATGTTTGGTCATCCATTCTGAGCAGCTACAGGAACAGCTTCTTGGCATAAACCTAGCGAAGCTGTCACCAGCCGCCACATAAGCCGTTTCTAATATTCGACCATGCGATTATCGATACAATCACCACTTTTTATCAACAATAAGGTGGTGATCCCATGAAACAGAATTGGAGCGAGTCAGATCTGGATGAGTTCTGGAATTCGGCAGACTTGGAAAGAACTCTCGGGGCGTTTTTTCTTTCACGTCATGGCCTCATTGGCACAGATGGAGCGTGAATTGATCGCCGAACGCACCAAAGCTAGTCTAGACGCGGCTCGGCAACGCGGACGACTTGTCGGCCGTAAACGCAGTATGACACCGAGCAAGATTTAATCAGCCACGTAACTCCTCAGCGCTGGCATGCCGCCGTGTGAAGTCGCACAAAATCTGGGTGTGTCGGTGCCGACGTTGTATCGGTGGGTGCCAGCCTCAAGCCGTTGATGGATC
>JAAEPA010000351.1 GCA_024222475.1 Gammaproteobacteria bacterium
AACCATGGTCCGCCCGAGTTGATACCAATCAATATATGACTTCGCGTGGTTCTAAATGATTTGTACAGGCGCTGGGATGGAAGGAGAGTAGGGGATTTAATTCGGAGCGGAACGAGTGTCCGAAACTGGCCGAATATTGCCTCCCACCGGGCCTGTATGAGCGTCTCCTTTGGAGAAAGCTGACCCCTCAAAACCAGATGATCAGGGGCGAGAAGCAACTCACAGGATAGCCTCAATTTTTGAATATTTGAGTTTCTTATTGCCTGATGCGACTATTTCCAAACCCGTTCCGCAACACGCCTGAAGTTTCCGCCCATAACTCCAGCAACACCTTCTTGGTCGAATCCTACTTTTCTTAGATCATTGGCCACATTCGCAAGATCCCTGACGTGAAGGCACATTATTGATCCATCATAGCCTGCATCATCCGGCCAATACTCAGGATGGCTGTCAAAAAGATCCAATACGAAGGTGTTCTCAATTGCATCGGGCTCCTTCTCCAGGTCTGGTGAGTAATCAAGGCTGATTCCAACATTTTCCTGACCAGTCAGATCGGCGATATAGGCGGCATGGCGAGCGACTCCAGCAGGTGAGGCTTCCTTCTCTCCAAGAAACAGATTAACACCATTGATTCCAATGACGCCGCCGGTTTCAGCACATGCCCGTATTTGCTCATCGGTAATGTTTCGTTCATGGTCTGCAAGTGCTTTCGGATTTGAGTGCGAGAATATAACTGGATCAGATGAACGCTCCATTGCTTCCATTGTCGTCCTGAAACCGGAATGTGAACAGTCGATCACCATTCCCACTCTGTTCATCTCATCAACGACCTGCCGACCATAGTCCGTAAGACCTACGTCCTCATCATGACACCCAGATCCGGCGAGATTGTTCCTATTATAAGCGAGCAACATGTGGCGAACACCCAGGTCGTAATAGAATTGAACGAGATCCAACCTTCCATTAAGCGCGTTCATTCCTTCAATATCGAAGGTCACAGCCATTTTCCGATTTGCGTAGGCATCATCGATCTCGCTCACGGAAGAGACGATTTGGGTCTCAGGCACCTCAATAGGGAGTCGACGCCTCAATGCGGCAATATTTTCTACCGCTCTAGTCCATGGCACTGGATCGTAATAGGCATTGATTGACAGGTAGGAGACGTTTGCATCCAGCCAGGGCTGCAACAACGGACGCAGTGGTGCGTCAGGTAACAGCTCAAACCCACAATGATCATCCCAAACAAACATTGACTGTCCCTGCAGTTTTACAATCGTATAGCCAATCGACTTCTGAGCCGATCATAATCCATATCCGATAAAAAGCCGATCCGGTTAGCATCCAGAAATTACAAATATCCCTATCGTATGACGATTAGCGAAGCAGGAAGTTTTCCTACAAGCGATCCGGCCGGTCGTTGTCGTCGGTTTCCGTCTCTTCGTGCTCCCAGCT
>JAAEPA010000352.1 GCA_024222475.1 Gammaproteobacteria bacterium
AGGGCTTCCGTGGGCCGATCATCTTCGAGATCCAGAATTCAGCGAAGCAGGAGAATTTGGAAAACACCGTATATGCCCGTGAGGAGTTCGTGAGACTCTGGGAGGATGTAAGGATCAAGAATTAAAGGCTCAACAAGGATTCGGGGGGCAATCATCAAGTGTCACCACACTCGATCAGAACCTGCAAACGAAAATTACCGAAGTCACGGAAGCCAAAGGCACGGTTGATAATCCCACGAATAGCCCTATTAATACCTTCCACAAAGCCTTGAGTCACCCGGTCACAGAAGTAGTTGAGGAACTCATGCCACCAGTTACGCAGTGTCTTGACAAACCGAAGTAAATACCGGCTGTTAGTAGAGACTGCCTTCCATGTCCAAGCCTGCAAAAAGCGTTCAGCCTTAACTTTGTCATCAATCTTGTCGCAAATGGTGCGGAACTCCTCCTTTAGCAAGTAGATAGCGCGAAGCTCATCACAGGCATCCAGGATGATACGCAGTTGTGCTTCTTCATCTGCTGTGAGTCTGCTCCGTCTTTTCAGCAATATCCAACGACTGCCTTTGAGCGCCTTTGCCAGTG
>JAAEPA010000353.1 GCA_024222475.1 Gammaproteobacteria bacterium
GTATCCTAATTCTTGCTGATTCATGCCTTATCTCGCACTCACGTGAGCTACGTAGGGCGCGCTGTACGTACCAATGTTTTATGCAATGATTTATCAAAAAAACTACTTACGCCGGACTCACCCCCAGCTGCCGATCTTATTGTTCCTGACGGTTGGATACATGGATCCCCACCAGACCCGCGATCAGCACCGCGACATAGATCTGACCGATGACGGCCTCGAGATAGCCGAAGGCGCGTGCAATGGGACTCACAGGCAACAGATCGCCGTAGCCAAGCGTGGTGAGGGTGACGAAGCTGTAGTAGATGAATTCCAAGAGTCTCCCTTGCTCGGACTCGACCGATAGACCGGAAAATGAACCCGGTATCAGGACATTGAGAAAGGAATACATAATCGCCCAGATGATGCCCATCAGCGTAAGCGTTCACTCCCCTACCAAGCAAAAGAGCCCTGACTCATGCAGTGGCGGGGATTGAAGGCAATGGAGGAGCATCCAGTCCCTGACGGCCTGCGGCGATAACTTGTGCCAGGTAGCGCAAAGGTGAGGCGTTGCGTAGGCGGCAACTTTCGATAATACTTGCCATGGTAGCGAGCGCCCGGCTACCTTGGGCGGTACGCGTGCCCTGAGTGATCCTGCGCAGGATCACCCAGTGGCGCAAGATGCGCTCGGCCAAGTTGTTGGTCAACGGCAAATGAGGGTGCTCCA